>DYNO01000111.1 GCA_020721025.1 Thiomargarita sp.
GGATGTCTTGATCTAAATAAATTGGGATTTGTATTTCTTCAATGGGAATATAGAATTTACCCTGTTCAGCGTGAGAAAAGTCATATTCATCTTTCATTTTTGTATCCTTCGTAAGTAGGTCACCTTTTCTTGACTCGTTGCTTTTCTTGCAGAGATAATCAGCAAGAGTAGGGTGCATAAACGCAGTGTCATGCACCAAAGTAGTTCACATTCACAACGGTGTATGACGCTTTGCTTATACACCCTACTCTTGCTAATGTTAATCTGGTTTTTACTTTCGTCCCACTCAAACTTCATGCGTGTTTACTCTTAATAGCTTTGTAGTCGTCATGGGCGTTGGAATGCAGTCCAGATGCGCCAGCGTCATCTCGTTACCAAGTTCAACTTGGTTAGGAATTACGCAATTCAAAATGTAACGTGTCTGAATTCAGTCAGTTCGCATCCTAAGTGCGTAACTCCTCAGTGTTGCAACAACAAATCACTGTGCGGGATAATTACCAATTTTGAATTCAGGAAAGCGATGAATTTGCTGCATTTCATCCGTCACCGCGATCATGAATTGATAGGCTTGATCGCCAAACAAATTGCCCAACGTCCCCGGATCAAAACTCCCTTGCGGATAATGATACGCCACACTGTACAATTTATCGCCGTTGGGCAAAATCTCGCTTAACTGCATGGGCATGGCGAACGTGCTCTTATTTTGCTGCAATACCACGTTGCTAATCGGATATAAACCCTCACGTACCACCGCCCGAACCGTAAATTGTGCATCATTTTTATCCACCAAGGCGGGATCATAACCTGCGCCCAACACTTGCGGCTGACTGCGCCGAATTCCCACTTCTCGCAATGGTTCAATATGCAAGGAATGTGGCACGGTGGGCAAGGATGGATTATCACTGATTTCTAAATTAGGGAAGGCGTGAAATTGTCCCGCTTGATCAACCGCTTGAATCCGAAACTGTCCATTTTGATCGCCAAACAAATTACCCAAGGTGATGACAGGAAAACTGCCCAACGGAAAAGTATAAACCGCTTCAAAACGTTGATCGCCATTCGGATAGGTCGCGACATGCTGCATGACCAAGGTAAAATCTTCATTGTTACGAGTCACTCGCACGGTTTGAATGGGCGTATTGCCGGGGCGCACAATGGCGAATAATTTCACATCCGTATCCAATAAATCCACCAACATCGGATCAAATCCAGCAAGCAACACTTGAGGACGTAGCCGAGCGGCTTGCGTGACAGGCACATTGGCACTGCTGCGATCAATGACCACCACCGGCAGACTAAATGAAGCACTTTGTTGCGTGACGGTTGAAAACGTTTTTAATACAACCTGATACATACCTTCGCGGGTAAACGTATGCGCCGGGTGCGTATTGGTGGAAATCTCGCCGTCCCCAAATTGCCATAAATAGCGTAACGTATCGTTACCTAGGTCAGAACGCGATTCATTGGTAAAAAATACTCGCAATGGCTTCTCTCCAAACAACGGCGTGGCACTGAAACGAGTCAATGGGGCAACCACTTGATGATTCACGGTAAATGTTTGACTGCCGGTTGCCGTTTTTCCCGCAGCATTGGTGGCAGTGACTTCGACCGTAAATTGTCCACTTCGTTTAAATACATGAGAAACAATCGCTTTATCGGTGGAAACGGAGGTTGTGTTGTCACCAAAATTCCACGTCAAAAAGTTTGGTTGAAAACTCTCTGGCAGACGGGCAACAAATAAATTTTCCAATGGATTTTGTAATGAAGTGATGGCTTCAACGGGAATTTTCACTGATGTGTCCGCAGTTGCTAAGGTTAAACTCAGGCTATAATTGCCTAACTTATTGTCTTCAAAAGTAGTGGCTTCCACGTATAAATCACCATCACGCACGGGAGTATAACGCAAATGGGCATGTTGCCCACCGCCGCTGTTGTCATCAATTCGCAATAAACGATGGAATTCGTCATATAAATAAAGATAACTATCAACATCTTGCGATTGCATGTCGATAACCAACTCCTGCCCCGCGGTCACGGAAGTCAGTCGATAACGATCCGCAAAAGAATTTGAGCGAGTTTGTGAATATTTGTCAGCACTGCTTAATTCCCCCGTCACTGTGTTTGAAACCGGCAACACCACGCCTTCTGCCGCGGCACGAATGGATAACGGTTGCGACTTATGCCCCCACGCGCCCTTGTCATCTTGCACGGTTAAACTGATGCTATAATGTCCAGCTTGTTGATAAGTATGGCTTATCGTTGCCGTTTCTGACGCACAACTCACCGGACTGCCATCGCCAAATTGCCAACACCGTTGCTTGATTTGCCCATCGACATCGGTGCTAAAATCGGTCAATTGCACCAAGCTGGGCGCGGTGAAACTGTCGGTATCTATTTGAAATGAATACACTTGAGGCGGTTCATTTGACGCGTTGGTAATTTCTAAGGTGTACATACCGCGTTCATTTTGATCGTGAGCAGTGGCTTCGAGATAATAATTTCCCTCTTGTGGTGCAGTAAACAACAATTGCGCGTTGGTGGTATCCACATTTTGATCATCATTACTCGCCAACAATTGACTCCCCGCGCTATCGGCAAATAAATACAAATAGCTGTTAAAAAACGCAGACATCCGAATTGCCACCTGTTGCCCGGCGGTCAGGTGAATGGCGTACAAATCACTCGGCGTATTGGCGCGTTGATGCGATAAACTGTCTTGCTCCTCCAAAATACCGCTTCGAGTTTCGCCCGCATTCAAAAAAGGGGCTTGAGAAAAATCGCTGTTCGGTGTGGGAGTAGGCGGGGTAAAATTGGGAATTTCGCTGCGTCCGTCGCCAATGCCTTCGTAAAGTGCTGAAGGATTACTAAAAATATACATTGCCACCTGCGTCGCTGCGTCCACATCGGTCGTTTGCGCCACGAAATAAACCAAACGTTTTGCTTGTCCGGCGGGAATGGTCAAATTGGGATAAATCCAACGTAACTGCCCGTTATCCAAGGTATAAGTCGCGGTCAAACTGCTGCCCACTTGCGAATGATAGTGCAACAACGTGGGTTGATTACCGCGACTGTCTTCGGTGATCAGAAATTGCTGTTGTTCCGCTTTCAAAACAGTATTTTTACCCGATCCCAATGTGCCAAAAATTTCGACATCCACCGTGATATCTTGCTCGGTCGGATTGCGAATAATCTCGAAAAAGCGCGCATAATTTTGCATTTTCGGCACATAAACCCGTCGTTTGATTTGCAAACCGCTGCGAGGTTCCGTGAAAAAAGTGGTGTTCACTTCCCGCCCTTGCGTTGATAAATTGCTGATATTGCCAACAAAATTTGCACCATTGACTCGCAATTGATACATGGTGGCGTAGGCGTTGAGTGAACCTTGAGTCAGCGCGCCATTGGCAGCAATATCATAGATAAAACTTTTATTATCAATGAGTTGTAATGCGTTGCCAAGCGTGGGAATGAGGAAGACAACAAAAGATAGACTGAACCAAACGGATAATTTCATGCAGATTGTCCAATTGTAGCTAAAATTTTTTTGATTTTTCAATGGCTGAGTTGAATCTTCAAGCGTTCAGACAATTTTTTATAATCATTTGCGAAATCAACCAGTTGAAATCTCAATGAAATTTAAAAACTGTCCGAACGATTGATCTTACATCTTGATTTCAATCAGAGAATTGTCTGTTGGAATTAAGAGGCTGACTTTGACAATTTTATCTATAGCATCAGTAGAATAACGCATTGGGAAGCGCAATTCAATATGTGGCAAAGAAATGATCTTGTTGTGTCATAATTCAAACCTGTCAAATTTTTGATCGACATTGTAACATTGAAACTGATTGAATATATTAGAAATTAAATTTGAATTGCGTCACCCCATCATCAATCGTTTTGCGTAAATTCTAAGTGTTATACTATTTAGCAAATCAATCAACTGAAACGAATTATGTTGACGCAACGCCTGTTTTTTCTTTTACAATTTTTCCTCATGACCGCAGTTGCCGCGGAAACCTACGGTCCCATCAAATCTGGTGAAATGTTATGGGTTATCGCAAGCAAGGTGCATCAAGCCACTGAAATGACTCGCTATCAATCGGTGATCGCGCTGTTACATGCCAATCCAGATGCGTTTAACGTTCCCTGTAATTTGAACTCGTTGAAAGTAGGCGCGATTTTGACGATTCCCGTAGCGAGTGAAATTTCCCTCTCCGCCGCCGAAGCCTTCAAAGAATTTCAGCGTCAACAAGCCGAATGGAAAGCACATCGCCAAGGGCAAACCATTCAATGCGCCACTGCCCCGAAGCCTCCCGTAACAACAGGAATAACAACAACTTTACCGCCACCGGTCACCAAGACTCAAACCACGCTGTCAACCGTTCAGCCCGTATCAGATGTATTAAGAGACAAACCGCCAATTTCCGAAAAATCTACCCAAATTTTAGAATTGAATCAATGGCTTGATTATCAGAAATTACCAACTTTACTTGCAAATCAACCGTTGGGCTTAGTCATTGGCGGAATGATCATCATGGCGGTAGGGATGTTGCTCGCCATATTTTTCGGATGGTTGCTACATCGCACAGTTGCACGAAAATCTGAACTCTCCTACCCATTAGTCAATGTTTCTGAACACTTTTTTACTGAAACGCATTCTCCCCTCGTTGCCGCCACCAATGCCGCAATGGAAGAACGCTTATCAACCATTCGGCTTTGTTTGGCACAAGGGGATTTACAAAAAGTGCCGCATTTGTTACAAGAAGTTGAAATCAAAGGCACGGCAATTCAACAATTTGAAGCGCGTCAATTGGCAGAAATTTACAAAAAAATCACCAATCTTCAAGAAGAGTTCCAAAAGACCCAAAAGTTACTACTTTCGCAACTTACCGTGACGAACCCGCCGGCGACGGAATCTGATACAGTCGAAAAAAATGATCCCAAACAAGGTGAATACTTGCCACAACGCTATTTGCCTGAAAATAAAGAAAAAGTATTTGAACTGGTGGACACAGTGATGCAGGTGCTCGACCAAGAATTACAAGCTCAAGGTCAATTATTTGAAGCCTATCAGCAACGTCATCAGCAACCTATTTTTGAAACGGATGAATACCAAGTTGTTAAAAAGACAGAAGAATTAGACGAATTGGATAAAAAAGATGAGACCCTCTCACGCCAAGCAAAATCCACCCGTTATCTATAGAAAAATATACCGATGAAACCCATTCCTTACGGACATCAAGATATAAATCAAGCAGATATTGACGCAGTGATTGAAGTTTTGCGCTCGGATTGGCTGACTCAGGGGCCCACGATCAGCTGTTTTGAACGCAAAGTTGCAGAATATTGTGGGGCAAAATACGCCGTTGCAGTCAGCAGTGCCACCGCGGGATTGCATTTAGCGTGTCTTGCCGCGGGGTTAGGTGAGCACGATAGCTTGTGGACTTCTCCCAATACTTTCGTGGCTTCTGCCAATTGTGGGCGCTATTGTGGGGCGCAGGTGGATTTTGTGGATATCGATCCGCTGAGTTATAATTTGAGTGTCACCGAGCTAGAAAACAAATTAATTCAAGCCAGTACACAACAAAAGTTGCCCAAAGTGGTCATTCCGGTGCATTTTGCTGGTCAAAGTTGCGATATGGCAAAAATCGCGCAACTGGCACAGCATTATCAATTCACCGTCATTGAAGATGCGTCGCACGCGCTCGGTGGCAGCTATCGCGAACAAAAAATTGGAAATTGTGCATTTTCGGACATGGTGGTGCTGAGTTTTCATCCGGTGAAAATTATCACAACGGGCGAAGGTGGAATGATTTTGACTAACCGATTGGATTTATATGAAAAATTGTTACAATTGCGTTCCCATGGCATTACTCGAGAACCGCAACAAATGCGTGAAGCCAGTCATGGTGCGTGGTATTATCAACAGATTGATTTAGGTTACAATTATCGAATGACCGATATTCAAGCGGCTTTAGGAATCAGTCAATTGACCCGGTTAGATCAGTTTGTGGCGCGCCGTCATCAATTGGTCGCTCGTTATCATCAGGCATTGGCGCATTTGCCACTGATTTTACCTTATGAAGACACTGAGGCGTATTCTGCGTATCATCTTTATGTTATCCAGTTGAAACTCAATGAGATCAGTCAAACCAGAAAGCAAATTTTTGATAAATTGCGTGCTGCCAATATTTTAGTCAATGTGCACTACATCCCGGTACATACTCAGCCTTATTATCAACAGCTTGGCTTTAAAATGGGCGATTTTCCGCAATCTGAAAAATATTATGGTGCCGCAATCAGTTTACCCTTGTTTCCGAGCCTGACCGAAGTTGAACAAGATACTGTCATTCACGCAGTACAACAGGCAATTATTGCATGAATTATCAAGATGATACAGCGACAATGCAAAAAAATATTTTAATTCTTGGCGTGGGTAACTTGCTGTTGAGTGACGAAGGGGCGGGCGTACATGCCGTGACGCATTTGCAGCAACATTATCAAATTCCTGCGGGTATTGAAGTCATTGATGGTGGGACGGCGGGCATGGAATTGTTGTCGTATATTTTGCAAGCTAACTTTCTGATTTTATTGGATGCAGTGAATTCTGGCAAGCCACCGGGCACCTTAATTCGGTTAGACAATGAACAAGTGCCGCACTTTTTTGCTACCAAAATGTCGCCGCATCAGATTGGTTTGACAGATATTTTAGCCGCTGCAACGTTGAGCGGGGGATCACCGGAGCGGATTCTGTTGTTGGGGGTGGAGCCTGCCAGTTTTGAATTGGGAATGGAACTTTCGCCTGTCGTCGCGCCGGTGATTCCTCAAATGATTGCTATCGTATTGAATGAATTACGCTTATTAGGATTTGAGTTGTTGTTATCTGAATCTTGAGTTCGGACAGTTTTAAACGTGACGTTGAAGTAGCGTGATTTTTTCTGAGAGTTAGTGCGATTGTCATCTGAAATTGTTATACTTAAACAAAAGCGGTTTATGTCGAGTCTTCCCAATATTTTGGGTGAAAAATTGGCTACCATTTGGAGTCATCCAATTGATTTTCAAGGTTTATACTCCTTGTTGAATCGCTACCAAATTTCGACGTACTTTTAAGAATCAAATCATTCGTAATAAAAATCGTTGTTCTATTGCTTCGTGATTGATTTTGGTGACAATATTTTAATTTGGTTTTAAAATCAATTCAATAGAATACTAGAACCTCGTGTAAATTAACCATATAAGGAGTGCGTTTCGTGACGACAAAATATATCTATTCCTTCCAAGAAGGTGATGGAAAAAATAAGAAATTGTTGGGTGGTAAGGGAGCAAATTTGTGCGAAATGACGCAGATTGGTTTGAATGTTCCCCCCGGTTTTGTCATTACAACGGAGGCGTGTTTAGCCTATTTGGATAAAAAAGATGTCCCCGCCGGATTGATGGACGAAGTGAAGAACTACATGCAGCAGTTGGAAAAATCGACGGGCAGACAGTTTGGTGGTGCCGATAATCCCCTGTTAGTTTCGGTGCGTTCTGGTTCAGCGATTTCCATGCCCGGCATGATGGACACCATTTTGAATTTGGGATTAAATTCGCAAACGTTACAAGGGTTAATCGCGCAGACTAAGGATGAACGCTTTGGTTATGACGCATATCGTCGCTTTATTCAACTGTTTGGCAAGGTTGCGCTGGGAGTCAAGGATGAACATTTTGATGCCCACTTTGAAGAAGTCAAACAGCGTGCCAATACCAAAACTGATGTCAACTTGACCGCAGCAGATTTGAAAGAAATTAGTGAACGTTTTCTGCACGTTGTCAAAGAACAAACCGGTCATCCCTTCCCCGAAGATGTGTTTGAACAGTTAGAAATCGCAGTGAAAGCGGTGTTTAATTCATGGATGGGCAAACGGGCAATTGATTATCGGCGGGAATTTCATATTTCCAGTGCGGTGGCGAATGGCACGGCGGTCAATGTGGTTGCTATGGTATTTGGTAATATGGGCAATGATTGCGCCACAGGCGTAGGATTTACCCGCAATCCCGGCACTGGCGAAAATGAAATGTATGGCGAATACTTGGTCAACGCGCAAGGGGAAGATGTGGTCGCGGGAATTCGTACCCCCAAGCCTGTGGCAGAGATGGAAAAAGAAATGCCAGAGATGTATCGCCAACTGGTTGAATTACGCAATAAATTGGAATCGCATTATCACGAAGTACAAGACTACGAATACACCATTGAGAAAGAAATTCTCTATTGTTTGCAAACGCGTAATGGCAAAATGAATGCCGCAGCGATGGTGCGTACTTCTGTCGAAATGGTTGCTGAAGGATTATTAACCAAGGAACAAGCCCTGCTCCGAGTCAATCCCGAACATCTCGAACAATTACTGCATCCACGTTTAGACCCTCACGGGACGTTTATTCCATTGGCACAAGGCTTACCCGCTTCGCCCGGTGCCGCATACGGAAAATGCGTATTCGATGCTGATCAAGCAGAAACGTTGGGACGCGCCGGTGAAAAAGTGATTCTAGTCCGGGAAGAAACCAAGCCAGAAGACATTCACGGCTTTTTCGCGTCACAGGGGATTTTAACCAGTCGGGGCGGTAAAACCTCGCACGCTGCGGTTGTGGCACGGGGCATGGGGAAACCTTGCGTTGCTGGGGCGGAAAGCATTCGAGTCGATGTCCGGGCGCGTCAAGCGACGGTTGGCGATAAGATTTTGATCGAAGGCGACATTATCACCATTGATGGCGGCACGGGAAATATTTACTTGGGCGAAGTGCCCACCATTCCCCCCAAATTTTCTGAAGAACTCAAAACCTTGCTCGATTGGGCGGACAAAGTGGCGCAGTTAAAGGTCATGGCGAATGCCGACACCCCAGACGCAGGCAAAAAGGCTTCGGAATATGGCGCGATGGGCATCGGTTTATGTCGCACGGAACGCATGTTTAACGACCCAGAACGTTTGCCGACTGTGGTAGAAATGATTTTATCCGATACGCCGAAAGAACGCAAAGTTGCCTTAGAACAATTGCTTCCGATGCAACGCCGTGACTTTAAAGAATTATTCAAAATCATGGCACCTCGTCCAGTCACCGTGCGTTTGCTCGATCCACCGATGCACGAATTCCTCCCGATGGAACAGCAACTACTTGAAGAACTGGATAATTTGCGGCAATTACGCGGGACAGTGCAGGGAATTGGCAATTTATTCTCCACCATGCGGATGTTGAAAAAACACGATGACAAGGGACTTGCCCATTTACCGCCGCCATTTGATGAAAGAGGCTCGGAAATGGTGGAAGAAGCCATCGCTCGCAAAGAAAAAATGTTGCGTAAGGTGAAGGAACTTTATGAAGTCAATCCGATGCTTGGACATCGCGGGGTGCGTTTAGGCATCACTTATCCTGAAATTTACGAGATGCAAATTCGGGCGATTTTGGAAGCGACCGCCGAATGTGTCAAGGAAGGGATTCAAGTTTTCCCAGAAATCATGGTGCCCCAAGTCAATACGGTACAAGAATTAATGTATGTGAAACAGTATGTTGACAAAGTGCGGGAGCAAATTGAGAGCGAACAACGGATTAAGCTCAACTTCAAGTTCGGCACCATGATTGAAGTGGTGCGGGCGTGCATGAGAGCCACCAAACTTGCTGAAATTGCTGAATTTTTCTCCTTTGGCACCAACGATTTGACTCAAGCGACTTTTTCTTTTTCACGGGAAGATGCAGAAAACAAATTCCTGCCGCTGTATAACGAAACGGGCATTTTGCGTGACAATCCATTTGAAGTTTTAGACGTGAACGGCGTAGGTCAATTGATGCGGATGACGGTGGAATTGGGACGTAAATCACGGAAGGGGCTGAAAATTGGGATTTGTGGTGAACAAGGTGGACATCCGGATTCGATTCGATTCTGCCATCACATTGGTTTGGATTATGTTTCATGCTCCGGTCCTCGCGTTCCGATAGCCCGTCTCGCAGCAGCACATGCCAAACTTTTAGAAGATAAATATGTGATCGAAGATTAATCACTTTTTCATCTAACTTCAGTAGTCACAACAAAGGGAATTTATACCGACACGTCAGGTATAGATTCCTTTTTTTGTCTTCTTCAAGCATTCGGAGCGTTTTAAAGTTTTGTTTCAATCCATTGATGGATTCAGCAACATATTGAGTTACTTTGTGCAAAACCAAATAAGATAGGAGTTATGCAGTTCAAATCTAATTTTCAATTTATTCAAAAAGTTAGTATTTTGATTGATTTTTCGATATTTGAATAAAATCAATTGAATAATGTTTCAACTGCGTAACTCCTATAAGAATCTCCAACTCAATAATTTCTCCTTAGATCGTTGTCTGAGTCAGTTGAGCCGTATTCTGTGCCAATTGGGTTTGCAATTCCATCGAATCAAGCAACTTTCTAGAAATTGAAACTCAAGGTGTATGATGCTTTGCTTATACATCCTACGCTCGCTGACCATGTCAATCTGATATTCACTTGACACTTGGAATATCCAAACAGCGACAAATTTTTTGCACGAGTCGGTCGGCAATTTCAGTATGCCTCGGAATCGCTTCGATTTTACCATTAGCAGGGTTAGTCCATAGCGAATGTGAACCACCCTCGCGTTTCAGGTAACAGCCGTAACGACGTAAATGTTTAAGCACGGTTTGGCGTTTCATAACACGGTAACAGTCTCCCACCGCGCAGTTTGAGGTAAACCACGCCTGGTATCTTCGCGGCGGTCTGCTAGAATCATGGCAATGGCGGCGGCGAGGTCATCTTTACATTCTGCCACTGTTTTGCCTTGTCCATTCGCCCCAGGGATTTCTGGGCAATAAGCAATGTACCAGTCATTATCTTGTTCAATAATTGCCGTAAATTCGTTAGACATAATTTCTCCTTTGAATCAGAAAATGATGACTGATTGTCACCAAACTTTAAAAGTTTCCAATACCAGACCTGTCAGGTCTTCTGAGAGGGCGGGCAACCAATCCTAGAAAGCTAACAAACATTAATACAATCGGTCTAATCAGTTGGATAATGCGATTTCAGAATGATGTCTGAACCAAGATTCTCAGGATTTTTGGATGACCACGATTTTGTTTAAATCGTTTAATCAAGGAAATCTTGTAAATCAAGCCAATCCCGGTTCAGACAACATCATCGCAGGA
>DYNO01000003.1 GCA_020721025.1 Thiomargarita sp.
TGATAATTTCTAACTCATTGTTTTTTATCATCTTGATGAAAAATTGTTGCTCCGTTGAAATGGAGAGTGAAATACAGATGGTTAAACTCATCAAATTTGAACCGGTGACGCGGAGCGTTTGGGCTGCATTCCAACGCGGAGCATCGGAACGAGGAACTCTTTGTTTTATTTGAAATGATTTCTCAAGCTAATCTTATGATAAACCAAGGATAAACGATGGCTGAACTCCCCGTTTTACTACTGATTGATGACGACACCCTCATTTGCGAAACTCTAGCCTTCGGATTACGTGACAGTTTTATTGTGCATACCGCAGCGACCCGAGATGAAGCAAAACGCCTGCTATACGACATGATCGAGCTACCAAAAATTGCCTTGGTTGACTTAGGATTGCCCCCCAAGCCCCACAGCCCAGAAGAAGGCTTTACATTGGTAAAAGAACTGCTAGAATTCAGTACCGCCATGCGTATCTTGGTACTTTCAGGGCAAGATTCTCAAAAAAATGTCAAGCACGCCTACACGTTAGGAGCGGTGGATTTTATCGCCAAACCGTGTGAAACGCCCGCGCTCAAACAACGATTACAACAGCAACTTGACATTATTCAGCGCAAAGATTTTCCCGCCAAACCGAAAAATTGTGATTTTCTGATTGGTCAAAGTGTCGCAATGGAATCATTACGCTTACAAATCAAACAGTTTGCAGACTCACCGTTTTCTGTCCTCGTACAAGGGGAATCGGGCACTGGAAAAGAATTAGTGGCACAATGTTTACACATTCAAAGCCAACGCTCACATCATCCCTGTCTCACAGTCAACTGTGCCGCATTTACCTCAGAATTATTAGAAGCACAATTATTCGGACACACCAAGGGCGCGTTTACCGGCGCAGTCGTTGCGAAATCGGGTTTTTTTGAAGAAGCGGGCAAAGGCTCATTAATTCTCGATGAAATTGGCGAAATGCCGATGGCGTTGCAATCTAAGTTATTGCGTGTGCTCGAAAATGGGGAATATTACCGGATCGGAGAAACCAAGGTTCGCAAATCCAATGCCCGTATTATCGCAGAAACCAACCGAGATTTACGTCAAGAAGTAGAAAAAGGCAATTTTCGCAAAGATTTATATCACCGTCTCAGCGTGTTGACTATCAAAATGCCAAATGTTTCAGAACGGGACGCAGACAAGCTATTGTTACTAGAACACTTTCAAAACTTTTACGCCGATATAGGGGCATCCTTTCAACTGGACGCAGAAGCCAAAAAAGTGTGGGAACATTATGATTTTCCGGGCAACGTGCGTGAATTACGCAACATCATTATCCGTTTGGGGGCAAAATATCCAAAGCAAGAAGTGACGAAAACACAATTAGAAAACGAACTTGAAATTGAAACTTTTGACAAGAAAAATCATAGTTTAGATTCAGACGAAGCGATTGCCCAACAATTGAACAGCGGGGATTTTAGCTTAGATGATGTGCTATTGGAATGGGAACGACGTTATATTAATGTGGCTTTAGAAATAAGTCATGGCAATCTGAGCCAAGCTGCACGGTTTTTAGGCATTAATCGCACCACTTTGTACAGCAAAACGCAACGATTGAATAAAGAATTGTAGCCGCAGACGGTGAGTGAATTAAGTCATACGGCACGGGATTGTCAGCGCAACTCAACAGTACGGATGCAACCTCATGATATATCATTGGTTTTTACTATCACTGTTATTAGCAACATCCGCCCACGCCCTAGACGAAATCAATTTAAACGTTGGCGAAATTGAAAACACGGGGTGGAAACTAAAAGGAGTGGTTTTGACCGCTCGTGATTTATCGTTGGACAAACCAGAAATAAGTTTGAAAATTCAAGAAATTAAGTTAGCTGCATTGAAGCAACCGCTGAAAAATCTCGCCCTCAGTTGCAACCGTCTTGAATACCAACCAGACAAAATTTCGTGTGCTCAAGGCAATTTACAAACGGACAACAATTTACTCGAAAAAACTGATTCCATACTGATAGTTAACTACGACCTCAAGCAAAAAAATCTGAATGTCGAGTTGAAACAAGTGACGCTGGCACAGGGTAAGATTCAAGCCAAAATTACCACGACTCCGACCCATTGGCAAGCCGATATTGCAATCCAAAAGTTAGTTTTAGACGCACTGGTGAAGAAAATTCAGCATTTTACCGACAAAGTACCTGATTTCAAGCCGCAAGGTAAACTCACCGCAACGACCCAAATTTCTGGCAATGTGGGGTTAGAACAGATTGTTCTCAAAGGAGATATTGAAAAATTAGGGTTTGAAAGTAACAGTGGAATGCAGGCGGCACAAAAGCTCGATTTATTGTTCAATGCCACGTTACAACCGATTAAAAATACTTGGAAAATGAACGGTTCGTTGGGATTAAAACAAGGTGAGATGTTATTTGATCCCGTTTATGTCACTTTTACCAAACCGGCAAGTGCTGAATTTGATCTGGTTTGGTCTCCCGAATTTCTCGATATTGCTCATTTGGCGTATCATCACAGCGATATTTTAAATTTTGAAGGCTATAGCGAAGTTAACTTGGGAAAAAATTTTAAAATCAAAGAATTATTTGTTCGGTTTGACAAAACTTCGTTGCCCTCGCTATACGAAATTTATCTCAAAAATTGGTTACAGACCAGTTATAACCTCGAATTAATCACTTCTGGGGCGTTGGAGGCAGAATTTGGTTGGGATGGTCAAAATAGCATGTTAAGTTCTCAACTGTACGACGTGTCACTCGAAAATTCACAGCAATCATTTGGCTGGCAGGGCATTCACGGTACAATTCAGTGGCATAACCAAGATGAAGATTTGCAAACCGAATTACGCTGGACCGGCGGCTATCTGGGCAAGGTAAAGTTGGGAAAAAGTGCGATTAAACTAGATTCATCGGGCAACACGATAAAATTGCTCACTCCCGTCGAACAGCCAATTTTAGATGGCGCATTGCGGATCGAAAAATTCCTGTTGCAACATCCGGGCAAGGCAGAAATGTCGTGGGAACTGTTGCCCAGTTTTCGTCAAATTTCAATGGAAAGTATCACTCAAACCTTTGAATTACCTGCGCTGAAGGGAAAATTTGCCAGTCATTTACCACTATTTCGCTATCACAATCAATTGTTACAAGCCGAAGGAAAAGTGTTAATTCAAGCCTTTGACGGTGATATTGTCTTAAACGACCTGAAAATAGAAAATTTGCTCGGTAAGTCACCGATATTAAAAACCAATGTCGATATTCAAAAAATCAATTTAAAAACCTTGACCAGCGTCACTAACTTTGGTGAGATTCAAGGGCAATTATCAGGAAAAATCAATCAGTTACATTTGAATCATTGGCAACCGGTTTCATTTGATGCCTACTTTGCAACGCCCGAAGATAACACGTTACCGCGCAAAATTAGCCAAAAAGCCGTGAACAGCCTTTCTAATTTGGGAGGGGGCGGTGTGGTCAATGCATTGTCGCAGGGAATCTTGAGTTTTTTTGAAGACTTTTCGTATGAAAAAATCAATTGGGGCTGTCACTTAGAAAATAAAATTTGTCAATTGCGCCAGATGGAGCCTGCAACTCAGGGTTATTACATTGTCAAAGGAAGTGGTTTGCCGCGCATCGATGTGATTGGTTATAACAAAGAATTTAGTTGGGATACCTTGCTCAATCGTTTGAAAACATTGGCAAAAACAGGAAAACCGGTGATTAAATAATCTGGTGATCTCAAATTTGCACGCGGTCATGATAAAACTCGTTACGTGCGTTCAAAAATAGATTGACTCAGAATTATCTAAATTACAAACCAATTGTTGCTAATTGATTGATTTATCGAAAATTAAATATGATTTTTTTAGTTATCTCCAAATTGATATCACAATAGTCACATTTCGCCTAAATTTTCATTTTTTCAAACGCGTGAGCCGTTGCTATGGTGTAACGCTTGTGCATTTTTGTTTCAGATAATGCTATGATTCTCGCCAACATAGAACACAACAATTACCAAGGAGGTTACGATGGCATTTTTTGAATGGGACAGCGCGCTTGATGTGGGCGTGGCAGAAATGAATGAGCAGCATAAGACGTTGATTAGTCTCATGAAAGTGTTGTATCAGGAAAACTTGGCGAGCCATTCTAAGGCTGAATTGATCGTTGCCATCGACAATCTGGTCAGTTATGTGGTGAAACATTTCCATGACGAAGAAAGCTATATGGCAAGTATTCAATTTCCCACGTTGGAAACACACAAGCAAATTCATCAACATCTGCTGGAAGATTTAGGCAAACTCATTGAACAGTTTAAATAAAGTGATATGAATCAATTGAATAGCGAGTTTATCATGTTCTTAAAATTCTGGTTATCGACTCATATCAGAGGGATAGACACAAAATACGGACAACGCCGATAGCAGCAATGCGCGCGAATGGGTCGAAAATTGCGCCATCCATTCGCAATGAAACCATGTTTAAATAGGCGGTACTTCAAAAATTTGATTCACAGAAATTTCACCAGATTCAATCACTTGCACGTAGATGCCGCAATTGCGATGTCCAAAAGTTTTCATCAGTGTTTGTGGAATTTGTAAATCCCGTTGTGCAGTCTCAGGATTCACATTCGTCGCCGCGCACCGTTCGGTAGCCTTCAATACCTTGACCGTTGCTGTACCCAATTGAAACGTTTTTCCTGTCCAATCAAGCTCTTCAAATGCCGTCCCGCCATCGAAATACAAATTCGCACGAAATCGCAATGGGTGTAGTTCCTTGCCAAAAACGGGTTCTAATTCTCGCAAAGTAGCCAAATTAATACATGAAATTACCCGTGCAGCCACATCAGAAAATGTATAATCAATATCTTGCGCATAAACCAACTTAGGACGCGCAGGAATTTCATTCCCCAAATATTCCACTATAAAATCTTCCAATTGCTGCCGCCCCGCCGCCGTATCGACTTGTCCGCTCACCATTGCCGCCCCCGGTGGTTGAATGTACAAAGTGCGTGTGGCTTCATCAAAAGTGGTCTGCAACGCGGATAATTTCTCATTTTTCATCAACATCAAGAAATCCGTTTTGGGATGATGTTGTGGTGCAAGCGGATTAAATGGCGTGGTTTGATGAGCAAATGCCAGACAACGATCTGATTTTATTGCTTTACCCACTTCAACCGTCACTGAGGACAGCGATTCAGGACTGCCCCCTTTCAGTGGATAACGATACAACTGTTTGATAATAGGCATGATAATCCTTAAGTTTGATAAATTTGGACAAGTACGAAATTCATTTATAAAGATATTTTATTATCCAACTGATTGAAACTAAAATAAAATTCTAAAACTGGCTGAACTGCGCCTCTATCTCGCACCATTTCTACAATGGTTAATCCAAAATTGACTTTTCTGGTGGGGCAGCAGGGAGAGAGACAGAATCAATTTGAGGTTTATCCCATGTTCCCGTTACACGATACTGATAATTAACACTTTTTTCAATTTCGCTTTCAATTATTTTTTGTATAATTATCGCAATTGCCCCCACACCAAACCCACCCACCAAGGCTCCGGCAATGGGCAATGTATTGGAAACATGAGGGAAAACATTGACTAACTGATTATACTCTTGTTTAATAAAATTAGTCTGTCCTCGAATTTCAATACGTGCCGCAGGTGCTTGAATAATCAGATGATCGGTATGAGCCACCCCACGATCTAGGGCAAATTCACCGATGATGTCTGAAAAAACAAAGCCTTTGGAGAAGATATCATTGAAATCCAAAGTAATGCGACGCGGCAATACTCGCAAATCAAACAAACCAATCACCCGCCCCACGCCCGGATCCACATCCACAATTTGCCCATCGGTCAAGAGAAAACGCAATTTTCCGATTAATTTCGAGAGCTTGAAACGATAGGGCGTGTCGAACCAACTGACATCGACTTCGATTTGTGCATGACCTTCAGAAATCGGTGAATTGGTGAATCCCAATTTTTTTAGAAACAGCGGGATATTTTTGCTGTCCAACCACAAAGTAAGCAGAGTATGCTGTTGATTATTCACATATTTCCACTCGCCTTTTGCCGCTAAATTCAATCCATCGTTTTTTGCTTCCAACAGCTCAATAAACAAACCTTCGGGCGTGGGACGGGTGTATAAATTGACATTGCCTAATGCCATCTTGCCCAGTTGAAAATTATCCGCATGAAACGTGAAAGTCGGCAATTCACGCGGGTCGGTGCTATCTTTTGGTTCATTTTCGACCAATTCGGGCTTTTCGTCTTCTTGAGGCGGAATAATTAAATTTTTGAAACTGAGATTGGCAACAGGTTTCTCCTGCGTTGGATCAAACTGAATTTTGCCATCGATGCCTTTACCTGCTAAGGAAACATACCAGATTTCATCGAGTAACTTGGCTTTTACTGCCACTTCATCAAATATTTGCCCAAACAGGTCTAAATGATCTGTTTTCACGTCAATTAAAAAAGGAACAGGAAATTTATCTTCTTCATTTTGATTATTTTTTTCTTTTTCGCCAAATAACGTTTGTTGCCAAGTTCGCCACGCCAATTCTGGAGTCTGTCCCGTCAACTGTAGCACCGCTGCGTCAGGTAGGTCAACCGGCGTATCTTGTCCTAATACAATATTGCCACGAGTCAAGCCATGGGCGAAACTGAGCGTGGTACTGACCATTTTTTCAAAACTGACTCGAACCACCGTATCCCCCAATTTGGGCACAAACGCGTGAACTTGGAAGGGCAAAATTTGTTCTTTCGTTTTCAGTAACGGCTTGGGGAAATCGAGTTGCATTCCTTGCATATCACTGTGTAAGTAAATATCGGTGTAGCTGGTTTCTGGCTGTTTTGTTTTAAAAACGCGCACATTACCTTGTAACAGCATCGAACCCGATAAATTTTTATAAATATGCTGCCAGTTTTCAAATTCAGAACTGATGTTGTACATTTGTTGATAAATGAAATGTCTATCTACTTGACCAGACAGGGAAACAAGGATCAATTTTTCATGATTGGCTTGGGGCAGAACGTTGACGGTAAAATCAATGGGCGTATCCGATAATTTGCCGTGCATCGTGTCGCTTGCCAGATGTTTGCCGTCAAAATACAGCGCGCCGGTCACATCCGTGAGCTTTATTTTTAAGCTATCGTCGTTCACAATTGAATTTTTAAACAAAATTTTGACAAATGTAGTATTCGGCGCAGCAGAGAATGGAATGTGCATTTTAAGCTGTATTACAACATTTCCAGCCACTTCTAATTTCCCCTTGCCGACATCAATGTCTTGATGCAATGGGCTGTTTTGAATGAATTTAATACTGTCTTCACCCGTTCCCGTCAATTCTCCAACAAAATCTAAAGCGGGTTCATCTAGCGTAATATCTTTAATAATTGCAGTTGCTTGTGTTATCTTACTGCGGTAAATTGTGCCACTTTGCGAAACTAATGTCACCGTGCGTCCTTGAATCTGTAACGAAGTGGTTAAATTTTCAACGGGGGGCCAACCCTGTTCATATTTCAAACGCACTTTTTCTAAAACCGTTTTCAGTTGCAAATTTTTCTTGTCAAGCAATTGATTGATCGCCCCTTGAATTTTGATCTCGGCGGTTCTAAAAATTCCTGAAAGTAAAGACTTTTTAAACCATTCCACTGTTGCGGGCAACAATTTATCTGGAATATAACGATGAATTTGGTTGACCTGTCCATGATGTAGTTGAATACGCAAATCGACTGTGGGAACTTGGGTCGGTTGATTGCCTGACGAAGTTGCGATGGGCACGATAATTTTGCCTGCCATTTGAATTTTCAAAGTTTTTTCGTGGGCAAGCAATTGATGGACGATGAAGCTCCATTGATGAGCGGTTTGTTTCCATTGGAAATCGGCTTGAAAATTTTCTAATTTGAATGAGTGGCTATACCACTGTTGTTGATTAATCACCAAAGTCGCTTGTTGGATTTTGAACCGAGTTTGTGGCAAATTCAGTTCAAGTAATCCACTGAAATTGACTGCGGGTAAATTGAGCGTAAATTGAATTTTTAGTTGAGTTAATTCTTTGTTAGAACTTAAGATTTTTCCTTCAAATTTGAATTGTTGCGATTGATTCTGATTGTCGGATAAATTGGCTTGAATAATAATTTTTTGGGCATTGTTCTGATGTTGCAAAGCCAACGTGATATTTTGCAAACGCACCGGTTTATTTTCCGTCGCTAACCAAGTTAATTCGGGAATTTTTAGGGATAATTCTTGTTGCTGTAATAGCCAATGTAACAACATAGCCATTTGAGGGGTATCCATCGCGGAAGTCGCACGCGCGGGCGAAATGAGTGATATAGTTATACAACTCATTGAATAGACGATTATTAATTGACATGCGAATAGTGTTACGTGATGCAATATTTTAAGCATAGTTGTTTGAAATTCGGTAAAAATCATTGTTGCAGGCTTAATACGATTAAGTAAAAGTCATTTTCAAGATCGGATGAAGAGATTGATTCGCTATATTGAAAAACAAAATCAGTCACAAATATCATTAATTTATTGAAATATAATTAGTTTTATTATCAGTTTTTGAATCATTTTTTGGTGTTGTCCTCGGTTGAGATTGTGCGAAATTTTTAAATTTTCTCTTGGTGTGATGCGCCTAGATAAAGGGAATACGCTGGGTAAAATTTGTAAACGAGGGTATGTTACAGGAAAATTGAATATTTGGGGTAATTTATCAATTTTTGCTCGTCAGTACAACTGAGATGATTTTAAATATTGTGACATGGTGAAACATTTATGTCCATTCCCATTTTAGATGCTGCTATAATAGAACCAATCGAGTGAACAATTAATATGATGATGAAGACAAAAAACGTACCAATCTGTTAAAAGGGTCTGTAAGCGATGATTTACATAACTAATTCAATTTATTAATGATAATTATACCATCTTTACCGAAAGTTGCAGCACTATTTTAACTACATTGTGATGAGCATTGAGCATTCATTATCACAAATTTTCCCCAAATAACTATTTTATACAGTAAAATAAATTATTCTGGTCATTTTGTATTAGCTCAGTTTGTGTGCAGTCTCAATCATGCCGAATGACTCATTGATAAAATGAGCGTTACGTGTTGATTAGAGTTTTTTAGCGCAATTTCAGCAGTAATCTGATAATAAATTTATTATATTTGAACAAGTTACATTTTCCATTTATCACAATCCAAGGTATCCCATCTTTTCACGGTTTTATATCACAGATGACACAAAACTCTTCCGAGACCGTCCCAGCAATTGATACTAAGGTACTATTGCATATCAAGCTCATGATGGGGGCGGAGTTACAAAGTGTATTGATACAACATTTTATCGACGGTGTGCAGCCCCAACTTGAGGAACTTCGAGAGGCAATTATCCATCGGGATATTACAAAAATTCGCCAAAAATCCCATCGTCTCAAAGGTGAAAGTTTACAGATGGGTGCGAATCAGATGGCGATGACTTGTCAATTGCTTGAAAATATGGCAAAAGAGGCGAATAGCAGCGATGAGCTAAAATACCATGAATATTTAGAAAGATTAGAAATTGAGTTCTCAAGTGTAAAAATTTTATTGCAGCCGGAAAATGCTCATGAAAACTAAACAACCCACCATTTTAGTCGTCGATGATGCCCCGCTGATGCGTCGTATCTTGGTCGAAGTGCTCGGTCGCTTCGGATACCATGTTGAAACCGCAGAAAATGGGCAGCAAGCGATTGATTTTTTCCTGACCAATCGTCCAGATTTGATTTTAATGGATGCTGATATGCCCATTCTCGACGGGGTGGCTGCGTGTGCCCACATTCGCGGGTTAGCGGGTGCCAAATATTTGCCCATTATTATCGTGACTGCCTTTGTCGGACGGGATTGGGTAGATCGCGCATTTGCGGCGGGTGCGACCGATTATGTCATGAAACCAGTAAATTGGGACGTTTTGCGTAATCGCATTCAGTATATTCTTCAAGCAAAACAATCGGAAGAAGCATTATTTGAAGAAAAGGAAAAAGCACAAATCACTTTAGCGTCGATTGGTGATGGCGTGATTACGACCAACGCACAGGGCGAAATTGAATACCTTAATCCGGTTGCCAGTAAATTGACCGGGTGGCATATTGACGAAGCCAAAGGTTTATTGTTGAATCAAGTTTTTTGTCTGATTGATGAAAATGATAAGCAACCGATTGAATTTCCTATCCAACTGTGTCTGACAGGTAACATCATCAAATTACCGGAGCATACCAATACCATCTTAGTGCACCGGGATAGGCAACATTTTTTCGCGATTGAAGATTCTGCCGCGCCGATCAAGGATAAACAAGGAAATATCATCGGAGTGGTGTTAGTGTTCCACGATGTGACTGAAAATCATAAAATGAATCAACAGCTTGCGTATCAAGCAAAACACGATGCGTTGACTAATTTATTCAATCGTCATGAATTTCATCTGCGTCTTAAAACACTGTTAAACCAATGGCACTCACAAAGTTCCTCGCAACATTCTTTGATGTTTTTAGACCTTGATCAGTTTAAAACGGTCAACGATACTTGTGGACACGAAGCCGGCGATGAGTTATTGAAAGATGTGGCGTTATTGTTAGAAAAAGTTACAAAAAACACCCGAACTTACACTCAAGCCACCCTAGCGCGGTTGGGCGGCGATGAATTTGGCTTGCTTTTAGAAAATTGTGATTTAGAAAATGCCAAAAAGTTAGCAAATACGCTGTGTGAGGCGATCCAAAATTTAAAATTCTATTGGGAAGATGAGCAACAAGCCAATGGCAAGCGAGTTTTCAATATTGGTGTGAGTATCGGTTTGGTGCCTGTCAGTGCGCAAACAGTGAATGATAAAAGTTTATTGGCAATGGCGGATGCGGCGTGTTATGCTGCAAAAAATGCAGGGCGTAATAATGTGCATGTTTATAAAGATACGGATTTGATTGACGAAATCGAATGGGTCTCATTGTTAAATTATAGTTTAGAGAGTTTGGATGGGTTTAAGCTATTTTATCAGCCCATTGTCAAAACCAATCTTTTTGGGACAGAAAATCAGCATGAAGTGTGGTATGAAGTCTTGCTACGAATGCACACACCCAAGGGTCATATTGTGCCACCGGGAGCGTTTCTTTCCACTGCTACGCGCTATACCCTAACGGCATCGTTGGATAAATGGGTGATCAATGCGTGCATTGCATGGCTGCAACGTCGTGATCTCAGTCAATTTAAGCTCTTGAATATTAACATTTCTGGACACTCACTCAACGATAAAACATTTATTAACCACATTGTTGAACGACTCAGCCACCCGAGTATTCCTGCGAATAAATTGTGCTTTGAAATCACGGAAGCCACTGCCATCACAAATTTTTCCAATACAGTCAAATTCATCACTGAATTGAAAAAATTAGGCTGTCAATTTGCATTAGATGATTTCGGTAGTGGGATGTCATCGTTTAGCTATTTGAAAAATTTACCGGTTGATTTTATTAAAATTGACGGTGGATTCATCAAGGGCATGGTGAAAGACAAAGTTGATTTCGCCGTGGTGCGGTCGATTAATGACATTGCGCATGAAATGAATTTATGTACTATTGCGGAATTTGTGGAAACAGAAGAAATTTTTCAATGTTTACAAGAAATTAAAGTTGATTATGTGCAAGGTTACTGGATTGGTAAACCGCAACCCTTGCCATCATAATGAGAGGAAAAAAATACAATGTCAAAGTTTTTATTGAATATTTTACTATTTTTAACGTTAGCCAGTTGTGTCACCAATCCATTGGGACGCTCGCAACTCTCTCTTTTAGCGGGAGATCAACTGACTCAGATGGGGCTACAAGCCTTCAGCGAAATCAAGCAAGAAACGCCCATTGAAACCAATCAAGCGATTAATACTTATGTCAATTGCGTGGTAAAATCGTTGTTGCGCGCCTTTCAGCACGATGGAACCCCTTGGGAAGTGGTAGTTTTTCGCAGTGAGGAGGTGAATGCGTTTGCATTGCCGGGCGGTAAAATTGGAGTTTATACAGGATTATTGCCGGTGGCGAATTCTCAGCATCAATTGGCAGCGGTGTTAGGTCATGAAATTGCACATGTTTTGTCAAATCATGGCGGTGAGCGCATGTCACAAGATGTGGTGGCGAATGTTGGCATGGCAATCGTGGGAACGGTGCTAGATACCAATACGCAGAGTGGCAAATTGACCATGGCGGCGTTGGGAGTGGGGGCGCAAGTGGGCATCTTGTTGCCTTATGGGCGTTTGCAAGAAACCGAGTCAGATCGTTTGGGTTTGGAAATTATGGCACGGGCGGGTTTTGATCCCAGAGAAAGCGTTACATTGTGGCAGAATATGGCGAAAGCCAGTAGTGGCGGTAAGTTAGAATTCTTGTCAACTCATCCCGCGCACCAAACCCGTATTGACGCATTGCGCGCTCAGATGAATTATGCTCTGAAACTTTCAAGACAATCACAAGCGGGGGGATGGCAACCCAATTGTCATTTATAATCAACCAAGTAGTTCACCTTCCCTAACAAAAACAGAACTGCGACTGTTAACTCCCCCCTATTTTACCTATTATTTCACTCCCTTTGTAATGCTCCTGGTGAAATTGTATTTTGATCAAATCGGGTCTATTTTCAATCTGAGCCAAGATAGTGGGATAATTATCAACTTTTCAAGTGAATCGACGTTGTTGGCGCGCAAGGCTATGACTGAGAATATGTTGCAATACATCACGTTGACTTATTCCGATCCGTTGTGCAGATTGGCTCACCGCGGCATACGATGCCAAATTACAAGCAATATTGACTTCGGTGAAAAAAATGTGTCGTCGATCTTCACTGAGGCGAAAATCTACCCGCAAATAGTCAAACGGCGTAATTATCTCCAGCAACCGATTGATATAACTTATAATTACCGCACTCAAATCAGATTCTCGTAGCATCACCCGTTCCCGCCCCTTCGCTTGCAACAACTTGTGTTCGCGCACCGCCACACCAAATGCGGTTTCAGAAATTTCTTCCATGCAAGGCAAAATAATCGGTACTTTTCCGCCCAACACTGGCACCGTGATGTCTGTTCCTGCAATTGCTTGTTCTAACAGACATGCTTTGCCATCTTGCGTCATTAATTGATGAATTTGTTGTTTCGCCCCCGCCCACGTCGTTTGAAAAGAATCTTGGCTGATACCTTCCGATGCTGCCCCAAAACGCGGTTTAATGAAATAAGGTGGAGGAAAATCAGGAGGATACAGGGCATCAAGATCAGAATATGCCTTGCCCAAGGGAGTGGGAATTTGAAGGGATTGTGCTAACATTTTGGTAAGCAGTTTATCTTCCGCAGATGCCCGAATATTGGGAGGCGCGCCGAGATAAGGTAGATGCAAATATTCGCAAACGCTTGAAATAAATACTTCAAAATTTCGCACGGGACGAGTCGAACGATTATAAACAGTAAAAATGTAATTGTAACGCGAAGCGGATGTAAGCAAATCTGCCACATCACGACTTGGCGTGACATTGATGCCTAGCGATTGAATTAATTTATAAAGTTCATGATGATACTGTGCAAACACCCCCCCAATAGGATGAAATGCCGGACGTTCCTCGCCTACATCAGGTTCTGGCGCGAAACGGGCGAGATAAAGCACATTTAATGTTTCAATTTGTTGTGGCGAAAGTGTTTCTAACGAAGTGTGCATAAGTTTTTTTGGATGAGATTGATTTAAAAATAAAATGTTAATTACTTTCGCAATAGTTCAGACAGTTCCAAAATTATATTTGAATATCAATCAGTTATCGAATGAGTAAAATAACGATAACTGATTGATTTTCATAAGTAGTTGTAGAAAACTGTCCGAACCATTGCGAATTTTACAGAGAGGCTTCATGATGACACTTGATTTCAGATTGAAATTTTTGTCACAGCAATCGACCTGTCGTCGGGAATTCTCGCCTGATTTTCGCTTTCCATGTTATCATGTATGATTATTCAAAAGTCAGTGCGAACCGATCACTCAAATGACCCACGCTATTTTTTTTCGTTTCATTGCACTATTGTTGATTTTATTGACACCGCTCGCTTCGGCACAGATGGTTACCATGAATTTCAAAGACATGGACATCAAAATTCTGGCAGATACCGTTGCAGAAGTGACGGGCAAGACCTTTGTGATCGATCCGCGAGTCAAGGGCGAAATCACGATTATTTCTGCGACACCGATGGAAAGTAAACAGATTTATGAAGTATTTTTATCGGTGCTCAGCGTCCATGGTTTTGCTGCCGTTCCCAGTGGTAATGTGGTTAAAATCCTTCCCGACAGCTTGGTGAAAGCAGAAAATACTCCCGTATTAGCCGATGGTGAACAACGTCGTAGTGCAGAAATTGTCACACAAGTGATTAAAATTCATCAAGTTTCCGCAGCGCAACTTATCCCCTTACTGCGTCCCCTCGTACCTCAACAAGGGCATTTGGTCGCCTATCCTGATAACAATACACTCATTATTTCTGATACCGCTGACAATGTGGCGCGCATGGAAAAAATCATCCAACGCATTGACAAAGTGAGCGAAGAACAAATCGAAGTCATTGTTTTAGAACATGCCACCGCTGCGGAAGTGGCGCGCATTCTCAACACATTGGAACAAAAAACCAGTAATGCTGCAACTGGTACAGGGAATAATCCGGCAACAACACATTCTAGCATTGTGGCAGATGAACGGACGAACAGTATATTAATCAGTGGCGATAAAACCACGCGGCTGAAATTACGCACTATTATCAGTAATTTAGATACCCCACTCAAAGCCACTGGCGACACTCAAGTGATTTATTTGCGTTATGCCCGTGCCAAAAATCTTGCCGATGTGTTGAAAGGAATCAGCGATACTATTGCAAAACAAGGTGTTGCCGGACAACCGCCACTTGCCGCGCCACCGACAACCACGCAAGATTCAGTAAAAACCACCATTCAAGCCGATGAAAGTACCAACAGTTTAATTATCACAGCAGAACCCAATGCATTGAAAAATCTACAATCGGTCATCAGTCGTTTAGATGTGCGGCGGGCGCAAGTGTTGGTGGAAGCGGTGATTGCTGAAATTTCTGTGGATACAGCAAAAAAGCTAGGTGTGCAATGGGCATTGTTCAGCGAAAATGGCGTGAGTCCGGTTGGCGTGAGCAATTTTCCAAATTCAGGCATAGGGATTGTCGATGTTGCCAGCACCGCCTATCAATTGCGTAACAATGGCAGTGCGACCTTACCCAGCGAGGGTTTGAACGGGGCAACGCTCGGATTGGGACGGTTTGGGCAGGCAGGCTTAAATTTTGGCGTGTTATTGCAAGCACTGTCGGCAGATACCAATTCTAATGTACTTTCTACACCTTCATTATTAACTTTGGATAATCAAGAAGCTGAAATTCACGTCGGTCAAAATGTTCCCTTCGTCACGGGGCAATATACCAATACCGGTTCTGCGAATACTTCGACCAGTCCATTTCAAACCATTCAACGGGAAGATGTCGGGATTAAGCTCAAAGTTACCCCACAAATTAACGAAGGTAACGCAATTCAACTGCAAATTGAACAAGAAGTATCCAGTTTAACGCGCAGCACCGTTGCCACTGCCGACGTGGTCACCAACAAGCGTACCATTAAAACTTCCGTCATGGTAGAAGATGGCAAAATGGTCGTATTGGGGGGCTTGATTTCTGATGATTTACAACAAGTCACGCAAAAAGTGCCGGTGCTGGGTGATATTCCCGTGTTAGGCATGTTATTTCGTTCCGAAAGCGTGCAAAAAGTAAAACGTAACTTGATGATTTTCTTGCACCCGGTGATTGTACGGGATGATGCCAGCAGTACCCAAATGAGCCAAAGCAAATACGGCTATATGCGTGCGAAACAATTGGAACAACAAACTTCGACTTCGCCCCTATTATCGCCCAAAGATGTCCCTGTGTTACCCAATTTGAATGATTTTTTGATCAGTTTGCCGGAGCGAAAACAGCGTTAAAATCCGTAAGTTAGCGATAAGGTGGCAGTTTAAACGCATCAATCTGACAGCAGCACAAAAAACGACAAAATAAGCTCAGTTTACATTGTAACAAATTGATTCTCAATAGAATTTTAAAATTGATACGCGCTTACTCTGTTATTCAACTTCGGTCGAGTGGCAAGACAACTGAATTCTGTTACAATAACCGGATTATCTTGTGACCCGCTGGGAGTTATCCCGCAAAAAGGAATTGACATGAATTGGTATGGCATGTACACCTTGTTCAGCAAAGAAGTGTGGCGATTTATCAAGGTCATATCGCAAACGATCATCACGCCGCTGATCACTGTTTTATTATATCTATTGGTTTTTTCATCCGTTTTACAAGATCACGTCGAAATTTACGAAAATGTCAGTTACACCGCATTTCTCATCCCCGGCTTGATTATGATGAGCATTATTCAAAATGCCTTTGCCAACAGCTCATCCAGTTTATTTCAATCCAAGATGACCGGCAACATTATTTTCATGCTGATCGCGCCGATTTCCAGCGTCGAATTTTACATTGCATTCGTTGCGGCTTCGGTGGTGCGTGGCATTTGTGTTGGCGTAGGCGTATGGATCACGGCACTCTGGTTTGATATTTCTCCAATACACAACTTATTGATACTTATAATTTTTACGGTACTCAGTAGCGCAGTTTTGGGCGGTTTAGGCGTGATCGCAGCACTTTGGGCGGATAAATGGGATCATATCGCCGGCTTTCAAAACTTCGTCATCTTACCGTTCTCATTCCTAAGTGGCGCATTTTACTCAATTACCGCACTTCCGGAGTTTTGGCAAACGGTATCCTACTATAACCCATTTTTTTACATGGTGGATGGCTTTCGCTACGGATTTTTAGGAGTGTCCGACGTTCCCGTGAGCGCGAGTTTAGCCGTCATCCTCATTTCCCTGTTTCTCGTCAGCGCATGGTGCATTTGGCTACTTGAAATCGGTTATAACGTCCGCAGATAGGTAAATCATTTATTCCCTCATGTCAATTCGTAAACGTTTGTTTGACCTCATTATTGCAATTCCTCTGTTATTGCTATTGTTGCCCGTGTTCGCGGTGATAGCCCTATGTATCACCTTAGAAAGTCGCGGCGGCATCTTCATGCAACAACGTCGGATTGGGCAATTTGGCAAACCGTTTCAAATGGTTAGATTTCGCACGCTCTACGCGCCTTACACCGAAGAATCCCCTACCAGTATCGGCTATGATGCCCATGTCACCCGCTGCGGTTATTGGTTGCGACAATTGCATCTCGATGATCTGCCACAACTGTTTAATGTGATTCGGGGCGAAATGAGCTTGGTCGGTCCCCGTCCAGAACTGCCTGAATATGTTGCACTTTATCCGGATAATATCAAACAAACCATTTTATCAGTGCCCGTAGGAATGACGGATTATGCCGAAGGAGAATTACAACAAGAAAATGATTTACTGGCAGCCTCCCTACGTCCCGAAGCAGATTACATTGAGAAAATTTTACCGCTCAAATTAGCTTATCATCAACAGTATGTCCATGAACAATCGCTATTTTTAGACCTTCAATTGCTATTTAACGCGTTAAAACGCCTGCTACTGACTCCATGTGGTACTTTGCTCTCTTTACAACGTTTCCCAATTTTTCTGCACGACTTGATCATGGTCGCATTGAGTTGGACGGGTGCGATCTTAATCCGCTATAATTTCACGCTAACTTCTGATATTTACTTGATTATATTAGAAACTTTGCCACTGATTCTCGCAATCCAATGTGCAATTCTCTGGTATAACGGCGTGCATCAAGGAATTTGGCGATTTGTCAGTTTGCCCGACGTTGCCAACATTTTGCGTTCGGTATTGCTGGGAGTGCTTGGAATTATTATGATTTTGGTGATTTATAATCGTTTAGAAGGCGTACCACGTTCATCACTGCTATTTTATCCATTTTTGCTCATTTTGCTGTTGGGAATGCCACGCTTAATTTACAGAATATTGCATGAACACACCCTGACCTTGACCGCAAAACCAAGACAACGGGTGCTGGTTCTCGGCGCGGGGACGGCGGGTGACATGCTGATACGAGATATGTTGCGCAATCCGAAAAGCAATTACATTCCCGTTGGATTTCTCGACGACCAACAACGCTTGCAAGGTGGCAAATTACAAGGGGTTGCGGTGCTGGGTGGGCTGGATCGCTTGCAAGAGATGGTTAAATTGCTGCAAGTGGATTTAGTGATGATTGCGATGCCGTCTGCGTCCGATGAACAGATGAGTCGTGCGGTTGCTCTGTGCGAACACTGCGGCGTAGCTTTTCGTACTTTGCCGAAGTTACATGACATTGTAAATCAACAAGTTACCTTGAGAGAAGTGCGCGAAGTTTCCATTGAAGACCTGTTAGGGCGGGCAAAGGTCGAATTAGACTGGAAAGCGATTGAATCCGGCGTGACGGGAAAGGTGGTGTTGGTCAGCGGCGGCGGTGGCTCGATTGGCTCAGAATTATGCCGGCAAATCGTGCGATTGAAACCGGCTAAATTGGTGATTGTGGAACGCAGCGAATTTAATTTATATCAGGTTGAAATGCAGCTTAAACAAGAAGTTGGTGAGCTTGAACTGCACTGTTGTTTGGGCGATGTTGGCGATAAAGTGGCGATGCAACATATTTTGGGAATCCACCGTCCAAAAATCATTTTTCATGCTGCTGCGTATAAACACGTTCCGATGTTGCAATTTCAAGTGCGAGAAGCGGTGCGTAATAATATCTTGGGCACAAAGACACTTGCGGAAACTGCGATGCAGCAAGGATGCGATACATTTGTATTAATTTCAACCGATAAAGCAGTCAATCCGACCAATATTATGGGAGCGAGCAAGCGTGCTGCCGAAATTTTGTGTCAAACGATGAATTCCCGCGGGATGACTAAATTTATTACGGTGCGTTTTGGCAATGTATTGGGGTCGGCGGGCAGTGTGGTTCCTCTGTTTAAACAACAAATTGCACAAGGCGGACCGGTGACCGTGACGCATCCGGAGGTCAGCCGCTATTTTATGACGATTCCCGAAGCAACGCAGTTAATTTTGCAAGCGGGCGCGATGGGGCAGGGTGGCGAAATTTTTGTTTTGGATATGGGAAAACCGATAAAAATCAGATTATTAGCAGAACAAATGATCCGTTTATCGGGCAAAGTGCCAGAACGGCAGATCAAAATCGTTTATACTGGATTACGCCCCGGCGAAAAGTTACATGAAGAATTGTTTTATTCCGCAGAAAAGTTTGGTAAAACCATGCACTCTAAAATTTTTCTCGCCGCGCATCACGCTCAACATTGGGAAAATTTAGGCGAAATTATTGAACAGTTGTCGCAAGCCTGTGATCGATATGCAGAAGATGAAATTAGTCGTGGTTTATTGCAATTAGTTCCAGAATTAACATATTGATAATTAGACTGTTTAGCGGTCAGTGCTCCGTCCTGTTACCATAACAGTTGACAACAGATAACTTAGGTTGCTACCCATTTACAGGATTTTTATGTTACTGGCACACAAAGTAGAATTGCGACCCAAGCCCGATCAGCTTGATTATTTTGAGAAAGCCTGCGGTCACTATCGACATTGTTGGAATCATACGTTGGCATGGTTTAGTCAACTAATCTGAACAACTACGCTGCTTAAATTGTTTTTTTTGCTGTCAGTCCCGACAAGCTTCAGCGGGACTCTAATCGCCCGTCATAGTGACCGTAAGACTTGAGTAATCAAGCAGTTGCGAAAATAGTTTGATACGACGGGAATATCACTGATAACCATTCTCATTGTTAATGATTGTCAATGGTTTAGAAGCTGCTGAACTCAATAAATATTTTAGCCATCACAGCCTACCAAGTTTGTTTACATTACAAATATGATAGGCTACATAATCAATAAGCGTTCAGTCTCACCTACTTCCGCCGTAAATCCAACGTGTAAGGATAATCGGTATTCACTTCTTCAATTGGGGGCTGCATGGGCCCAACCGGATGTCCTTGTGGATGAAAACCTGATAAACCCGTGAACCAATCTGGTGGTTGAATCCAGCCCGGCGTGTGTCCCATGTCGAAGAATCGAGAAATCCGGCGTGATTCTGCGGCATTGGCATTCACTGGGAAATCATCGTAACTCCGCCCGCCCGGATGCGCCACATGATAAGTACATCCGCCAATTGCTCGCCCATTCCACGTATCAATCATGTCAAAAACCAATGGCACATGCACCGGAATTGTCGGATGTAATGCCGAAGCCGGTTGCCACGCCCGATAACGCACGCCCGCGACATATTCGCCTTGTACGCCCGTTGCTTGCAGAGGAACGCGCCGCCCGTTACACGTCACCACGTAGCGAGAATCTGTCAGCCCGGTGATGTGAATTTGTACCCGCTCAACGGAAGAGTCCACATAACGCGCCGTGCCACCCGCCCCCGCTTCTTCACCCAACACATGCCAAGGTTCTATCGCCATGTTTAAATTCAACACCATATCCCGCATTTGCACCTTGCCATAATGAGGAAAACGGAATTCAAAAAATGGATCAAGCCATTCCAATTGAAACGGATAACCTTCGTGCTGCAATTCCTCGACAATTTCCTTCATGTCTTGGCGCACAAAATAGGGCAACATAAAGCGGTCGTGTAATTCCGTCCCCCAACGCACCAAACGATGTGAATACGGTTTTTTCCAAAAACGCATCACTAAGGCACGAATTAACAGCATCTGCATCAAGCTCATCCGCGCATGGGGAGGCATTTCAAATGCCCGCATTTCTACCAATCCCAACCGTCCGCTACTGCTGTCGGGGGAATACAGTTTGTCGATACAAAATTCCGCGCGATGGGTATTTCCAGTTAAATCAACCAGTAAGTGACGCAACAGTCGATCAACTAACCAAGGTTCGGTCACTTCTCCGGTCGGCATTTGTTTGAACGCAATTTCCAATTCATACAAACTTTCGTTGCGCGCCTCATCAACTCGCGGGGCTTGACTGGTGGGACCAATGAACATTCCTGAAAATAAATACGACAAACTGGGGTGGTGCTGCCAATAGGTGATTAAACTTTTCAGCACGTCCGGACGACGTAGCATCGGACTGTCTGCCGGAGTTGCCCCGCCCAAAGTAACGTGATTGCCGCCGCCCGTGCCAGTATGTCTGCCATCAAGCATAAATTTTTCAGTGCTTAACCGAGATAAATAGGCTTCTTCATACAAGGTGTTGGTATTTTTAACCAGTTCATCCCAACTGTTTGCCGGATGCACATTGACTTCAATCACGCCGGGATCAGGAGTGATCTTGAAATTTTGAATGCGTGGATCGTTCGGCGGATCGTAACCTTCTAACATCACTGGCATTTTTAACGCTTTCGCGGTCGATTCGATGCTGGCAATTAAATCTAAATAATGTTCCAAATGTGTCAAGGGCGGAAGGAAAACATGCAGAAAACCTTCACGCGATTCGACACATAGTGCGGTATGAATGATTTGTTGCGTTACGGCTTTTTTGCCATTTTTTGGCAACGGTTGCTGATGCGTTCCCGGATGCTCGGCGGGTGATTGTTGATAATACGCATAGCGTTTTGCCACTTCCCCATGAAAATCTTGTAGCGGCAGATGTTCTTCAAATAAACTGTGTTCTTCTTGAAATTCAGTCTCTTGCTCGGCATTCCAAGGCAGTGAATCAAGTGGCAACCGCAAACCAATCGGAGAATCGCCGGGAATTAAATACATCGCCCCACGCCGAAATTCCCATATATTACTGCGCCAATGAGTGCTCGGGTTGGGAGGCTGATAATTCCATGCTAAAGGGAGCGCGTAACCGACGGGATGATTTACGCCTTCACTGAGCAATCGCAACAACCGTTTTCGTTCTAAATCTTTTTTCAAATCAGCCGTTTTGATATCGACATTGGCGGGAATCGTGCCTTCTTTCCACAAATAATACACAGTATCTTCATACGCCGGCGCAACGTTGTCATAATGCACGCCCAACCGTTTGCACAGATGGTTCATGAAATGCTCGGCATCTGCCACCGTGTAATTGTACTTCTGTAGATCATTGGCAAGCCATTGATCATCCTGCCAAATCGGTTGTTGATCCTTACGCCAAAAGCACGCCAACGCCCAGCGCGGAAGTTCTTCACCGGGATACCATTTTCCCTGTGCATAATGTAAAACACTGCCGGGGGCAAAACGGGCGCGCAAGCGTTTCAATAAGTTACCCGCCAATTTACGCTTATTTTTACCCAATGCCGCAGTATTCCACTCCGCACTTTCCATATCATCGACAGACACAAAAGTGGGTTCGCCACCCATTGTCAAGCGCACATCGTGTTCCACCAATTCCGCATCAATCTTGTGTCCGAGGGCTTCAATTGCCGTCCACTGCTCTTCGCTATAGGGTTTAGTGACGCGCGGGTCTTCGTGAAGACGTTTGATTTCATTATGAAAATAAAATGTGACTTCGCATTTATCGGTCGCGCCGGTGATGGGAGAAGCACTGCCCGGATCAGGAGTACATGCCAGTGGAATGTGTCCTTCCCCTGCGAATAATCCGGAAGTGGGATCCAGTCCCACCCAACCTGCGCCGGGTAAAAATACTTCTGTCCACGCGTGTAAGTCGGTGAAATCATTGCTCGGACCGGAGGGACCATCGAGAGATTTCACATCGGTGGTTAATTGCACCAAGTAACCAGAGACAAATCGGGCGGCAAGTCCCAAATGTCGTAAAATTTGCACCAACAACCACGCGCTGTCACGACATGATCCCGTGTGTTTTGTCAGCGTTTCTTCACACGTTTGCACGCCCGGTTCTAAGCGAATGGTGTAGCTGATATCTTTTTGTAATCGTTGATTTAGTTCAACCAAGAAATCGACAATGCGCAGTTTTTTACGATCTACTTTTTCAAGCCACTGCATTAATTTGGGACCCAATTCCTTGATTTCTAAATAGGGCACCAATTCTTTCGCCAATTTTTCTTCATACGGAAACGGGAAAGATTCCGCATAATCTTCAACAAAGAAATCAAAGGGATTGATCACCACCATTTCGGCAACAAGATCAACTTCGACGCTGAATTCCTTGACTTTTTCCAGAAACACGATGCGCGCCAAATAATTACCAAAAGGGTCTTGTTGCCAGTTGATAAAGTGATTTTCTGGCTTGATATTCAATGAGTAAGATAAAATCGGGGTACGACAATGCGCTGCGGGACGTAACCGAATGACATGCGGCGACATCGACACGAGACGGTCGTAAGTGTAGCGGGTGTAATGATTGAGTGCGACATGAATAGCCATTATTCTACCTGTTGGCAATAGGGCGTGAAGAAAGTTATAAAGCTAATTATTTGAGTATATTAAAATATTTTAACCAATTTAACAGTTGAGAGACAAGAAGCAAAAACTATCGCGTGAATTATCTTAGTGGTTGAACTCATCTTTTTTTAAAGAGCAGTGGATTAACTAACGGTTTCATGCGCTTAACTTCCTCCAAGTTATGTTTTAATAATTCATGCTGCCACAGTTCATCGTCATCATTGATACAGGCTTGGGCAAGTGATTCTCCTATCTTTTCAAAACTTTGTCCGAAATTTTGTCTAAGTTGCTCGGGTTCTGACCACACCCCTAAAACAAAGACACGCTTCCTAAGTTCTTCCAATTTATTTTCCAATTTTAATTCTTCCTCCGATTTTAATTCTTCCCCCAATTTTAATTTTTCCTTCAATTTCATCTTCAACTGACGAAATGTATATTCTCTGCGATTGTGATCACCCGTTTTTTCATCGAAATCAATCAACAGCAGAACCATCCGATGAGGAAATTTATCAAACATCTTCGGAACTTGATCTCCAATGAATTTTCCATCGACTGTTTTTTTCCATCCATCTTTTGGAGGCTTCCCGGCACGTTTTCGTAACACTTCAATTTGACGTGAATCAGGCATCCGCCCCTTTATTTCAAGCAGAAACGCATGAGCGAGTTGTCGATTTGCATCATCTTCAGCTAATATAATAAGATGCGGTTTTTCCGGATCCATACTCATAATTTAATATCCCCGCAAATTAACGAATCTATTAAATTACCCGTAACTTGAATTTCATTAAGTCGTTTGATTGAGGGAGGCTCAAGATGGCTTTTTCGATCCAACACGAAAGTATTTTCATCAAAAAAACGACTGATGGTTTCTTCATGATGAGAAGTGATTAGAATTTGCCCCTTGCTCTTAAATGAACTTTGCAATTCACCGATGAAATAACCTACTTCTGACAGTGATACATAATTATCTGGTTCATCCCAAAAACAAAATAATGGCTGATTATAATCATTTGATGCCAATACGACTGCACAGAGGAAAAAGCATTTTTCTCCATCTGATAATTGATTGAAATCAAACTTAAAGCGAACTGACGTACCACTTATACTTTGAAAACGCACTACAATATTTCTATTTTTTTTGCCGATGATTTCATTTTCAAACTCATAAATATCTGGCAGAACATTCTTTAAGTAATTGGATATTCTATTGTATGCCGCAGGATAGCGACTCAATAAACCAGATAACCAATCACCAAAATTTGCTACATTTCGCATCGGTTGCAAAGTTTCTTCACTGGATTCACCAGACATCAATTGAGGAATTGGGGCTAAAATGAGCATATTAGACAGCCACGTTTTGAAAACTCTCGATGGATCATCATGGGATTCTTGAATGATTGAAAGTGCAATTAAATGCCAATCTAACATGAATTTAGATTGTTCTGGTCTTGATTCAATCGAAATTTCACTACTTTGGCGAGAGTAAAATATTTGTTCATTAACTCTAAGATTTTCTTCTAACACTACAAGTTCGCCATCTGATAGTGCCAAAGCCAATTCATATTTATAAAGTTGTTGATCAAGCAATACTTCAACTTCAAAACGCATAGGAATTTGGGTTTGGACACGGGAACGAACGTGTTTTGGAATATGAGCAAGACCAAATGTAAAATCGTGTGGTTCAATCAGGTTGCTAACTCGATTCACCCCGCGCCCAATATTTTGAAAAATTTCTAAAGCTGCACCGATGGTAGATTTTCCCGATCCATTTTTTCCAATCAATAGGGCGGAGGAAATGTCTTTGAGTTTCAATTCAAAATTTTCCAAACATCTGAAGTTATGAACATAGAGTCGTTGCAACATGAGATACTCCTTATTGTATGAGAAGTTGAACGTGATGTAACCAAAATGACTTATTTCATCTTGATTTTTTGCTGAAGGAATTTGACAATGATACACTAAAATGACGTGAAATTGGATTTTATGACTCTCTTTCGACATCACGCAATTTTTCGATGATTTAGAACGGTCAGTTGGAAACCTACATGGCAGTGGCGGCTATATTTTTTGAAACATCGCCCTGACTAATTTTTATTGAATTACCATAACTTCAAGTTTTCATACTAAAAATTGCGCATCCTACAAATTGCCGCTTGCTTATGATCCGAAGATACGTTAGAATGCGCAGATTATTCACCTCGCCGCCGGTGTAGCTCAGTTGGTAGAGCAACTGATTCGTAATCAGTAGGTCGTAGGTTCAATTCCTGTCACCGGCACCATCGCACCGTGACAGCAGATCAAAATTGCCGGCATAGCTCAACTGGTAGAGCAACTGACTTGTAATCAGTAGGTTCGGGGTTCAAGTCCTCGTGCCGGCACCACTCATCCTAGTCACACTGATTTAAAACGCGTTCCCTAATTCAACGTCCTCATGTCACACTCGCATTCACACGCCGTTGAAAATATTAAACTTGCATTCTTTCTCAACCTCGCTTTCACCATCCTAGAAATTTTTGGCGGACTGTTCACCAACAGCATGGCAATTCTCGCCGACGCACTCCACGATTTTGGCGACAGTATCGCGCTGGGTCTATCTTGGTATTTTGCCCATCTCAGCGAACGTGGACGCGATCAACAGTTTTCTTATGGTTACAAACGCTTTTCCTTGCTTGGCGCGCTGATCACCAGTATTTTGCTTATTATCGGTTCCATTATTATTTTATTCAATGCGATACCGCGCTTACTTCACCCAGAAAGTGTTCACGTCAGCGGCATGATCGCGTTCGCTATTTTGGGCGTAATTGTTAATGGAATCGCAGTGTTACGGTTGCATAAGGGCAAAACCCAAAACGAGCGGATGGTCACGTTACATTTGCTAGAAGACGTGTTGGGCTGGATTGTGGTACTGATCGCCAGTATTGTCATGTTATTTGCTGATCTGCCGTGGCTCGATCCGCTGCTATCTATCGGAATTACCGGCTATATTTTATGGAACGTATTGAAAAACTTGCGGGAAACCCTTCACATTTTTCTCCAAGCCACACCACAACATGTAGATTCTACCACGCTGGAATCTTTATTGTTGCAACAACTGCCCATTGCAGCGATTCACGATTGGCATGTGTGGACATTGGACGGAGAATATCATGTGTTATCCTTGCATGTTGTGGTTGCAGACCAAATGCTTGCAATGGATATTATTGAATTGAAACAGAAGATTCGAGAAATTTTGAAACAACACGCCATTGATCATGCCACCATAGAAATTGAATTTCAGCAAGAACAATGTGAGCTGGCGCATCATTGAATATTATCTAAACCGTCATTTGTCTGATTTTTCTCTCAGTCCGATTCATCAGTGAAAGTTTAGATAATTTGTTCCTAAAATAGATTTTCCATCTCTTGGCAAGTTCTACCCTATTTTTTCAATAAAGGCAAAAAAATATGTCTTCAAACAAACAGATATGTTCCACTCGACAAAATTTTCTGGTTTTTGGTTCACCACAAATTCAACAAGCAGAAATTGACGAAGTGGTTGCCACGCTCAATTCAGGGTGGTTGGGGACGGGACCCAAAGTTGCTCAATTTGAACAAGATTTTGCGCGCTATAAAGCAGTGACGGCGGATCAGGTGGCAGCGGTCAATTCCTGTACCGCCGCTCTGCATGTGAGTATGATTGCCGCCAATTTGCAACCCGGTGACGAAGTGATTACCACGCCATTAACATTTTGCGCCACCGTGAACGCCATTATTCATGCGGGACTGACTCCAAAACTTGCCGATATTGACCCGTTGACGCTGAATATTGACCCCAAGGTATTAAAACAAGCTATTTCGCCGCGCACCCGTGCCATCGTTCCGGTGCATTTTGCTGGTCGTCCGTGTGAAATGAATGACCTCATGGCAGTGGCGCAACAGTATGATTTACAAATCATTGAAGACTGCGCTCACGCGATAGAAAGTGAATATCAGGGGCAGAAAACCGGCACGTTTGGCAATTTTGGTTGTTTTAGTTTTTATGTCACCAAGAATGTCGTAACGGGGGAAGGGGGCATGGTGATCGCCAAAAATGAGGAAGATTGCGGACGAGTGAAAATATTGGCATTACATGGCATGAGCAAGGATGCGTGGCATCGCTTCGGAGATTCTGGATTTAAGCACTATCAAGTGGTCGAATGTGGCTTTAAATACAATATGATGGATGTACAAGCGGCGATAGGGATTCATCAATTAGCGCGAGTTGAAACCAATTGGCAACGGCGGCAGGAAATTTGGCAACACTATCAGAGTGAACTCGCTGATTTACCGATTGTTTTACCGCAACCACCGGCACCGAATATGCGTCATGGTTATCATCTTTATACGATATTGATTGATGAAAAACAGACCGGAATCAGCCGGGATCAGTTTTTAGATGCGATGACAGCCAACAAGATCGGCGTAGGTGTGCATTATTTAAGCATTCCTGAGCATCCATTTTATCAACAAAGCTTCGGTTGGCGACCCGAAGATTTTCCCCATGCGATGCGTATTGGCAGACAAACGGTCAGCTTACCATTGTCGGCAAAACTGACTGAAACGGACGTTGCTCAAGTAATTGACGCAGTACGCCGCATTTTATCAAGTTAGGGCGCGAAATTGGGTGATGAAATTGATGCTCAGGCTGAACTTGATTGGTTAAATGCCGCCTAAACAAACATATTTCTTTTCTAAAAATTCCTCAATCCCGTATTTAGAACCTTCGCGCCCAATTCCGGACTCTTTCATGCCTCCAAAGGGAGCAACTTCTGTAGAAACAAGCCCTTCGTTCACCCCAACGATCCCATATTCCAATGCTTCCAGCACCCGATAAACCCGCCCAATATCACGGGTGTAAAAATACGCGGCAAGTCCAAACGGCGTATTATTTGCCAATTCAATCGCTTGCTGTTCGGTATCGAATCGAAACAACGGGGCGACGGGTCCAAAAATTTCCTCTTGTGCCACTTGCATATTGGGCATTACTTCAGTTAAAACCGTAGGTTGAAAGAATGTCCCGCCCAACGCATGACGCTGTCCACCCCATGCCAATTTTGCCCCTTTTTGCACAGCATCATCAAGATACGCTTCGATTTTTTCCACCGCAGCGAGATTTATCAGGGGCCCTTGCTGCACCCCTTGCGTTAATCCATTGCCAATCTTCAAATTTTGCACCGCTTCGATCAAACGTTGCGTAAAAGCATCATAAATTTCTGTTTGTACCAAGATTCGATTCGCGCAGACGCAAGTTTGCCCAGAATTCCGATATTTAGAAGCCATCACGCCAGAAATTGCCCGGTCTAAATCCGCATCGGCAAACACGATAAAGGGCGCGTTGCCTCCCAATTCTAACGATATTTTTTTCACGGTGTGAGAACATTGTTGCATCAATAGCTTACCGACAGCGGTTGAACCGGTGAATGATAATTTTCGCACTGATGGATTTTCGGTCAATTCTGCTCCAATTGCTTTGGGATATCCTGTCACCACGTTGAATACCCCCGCTGGAATGCCGGCTCGTGCTGCCAACTCTGCCAATGCCAAGGCGGAAAATGGTGTGCTTTCTGCGGGTTTGACCACCACAGGACAGCCGGCTGCCAATGCGGGAGCGCATTTACGGGTAATCATGGCGATGGGAAAATTCCAAGGGGTAATCGCTGCAACTACGCCAATAGGTTGTTTTAACACGAAAATTCGTTGATCAGGCTTGGGAGCGGCTATCGTATCTCCATAAATTCGTTTGGCTTCTTCTGCGTACCATTCGACAAAGGCGGCTCCATAAGTGACTTCTGCTTGTGCTTCTGCCAACGGTTTGCCCTGTTCAGCGGTCATCAATAATGCCAAATCTTCTTGATTTTGCACGATTAAATCAAACCATCGCCGCAAAATTTGGGAACGTTCTTTCGCCGTCCGAGCGCGCCAATCTTGCCATGCAATCGTTGCTGCATCAATGGCTTGTCGGGTTTCCAGCCGTCCTAAATTTGGCACACTTCCGATGATTTCTTGGGTCGCGGGATTGATAACTTGAATAGTTTCCGCAGCATCCACCCATAAACCGTTAATATAGGCTTGTTGATGAAATAATTGGTGATCTTGTAGTTTCATGCGCTTGATCTGTCTGATTGGAGTTTGAGCATAGTAACATCATGCTTGACTTTATTATTTCAACAAGATGTTTTCATTGAACATAGGGTGGTGCCACACCGGTCAGGACAATTGGTCGTAACCTGTCCAGTGCGTAACTTCCCCAGACGGTCTATTTTTGCTTAATAACCAACAATGTAATGTCATCCAACGGTTGTACTCCTCCCAAATGTTCAATGATATCAACGATGATGATTTGTTTGATAACTTGCGAAGTGTTGTTCTGCCAATGAGAACTGACCACCTGACAGAGACGGTCAAGTCCATAACATTCTCCACGCGGATTAAACGCTTCCGTCACTCCATCCGTGTAAAGCACCACGCCGTCACCACGTTCTAATTCAAAATTGCGCTTCTCAATAAATCCAGAAATATCATCAACTAAGCCAACCATAAAGCCCAATGATATCGTATCAATCCGTTCAATACTGCCATTTTGTTTTACTAGCAATACATCCTCATGTTGTCCGCTTAATTGCAACACTCCTGCTTGATAATCAAGTAATGCCAAGGTGAGATTTTTATCAGTTTGCATCCGTTTGATATTGCCGTATAATGCCCGGTTCAGTGTACTGAGCACTTCACGTTGATTTTGTTCATGATGACAAAGCAGGGTACGCACCGCCATTTGCACCATCAACATGACCACGCCGCTTTCTAATCCATGTCCTGTGACATCGCCAATTCCAATTTTTACCCGACCATCCTCTTGCAACACATCGTAATAATCCCCACCTACTTCTGTCGCCGGCTGCATAAAACACGCAATATCAAGTTCTTGAATTGCCGCAAGTTCTTCCTCCTTCGGCAAGACCATCTGTTGCAGTTTGCGAGTGATTTCTAACTCTGCCCCCATACGAGAATTTTCTGCTGCCAATCGCTCATTCAATGCTGAAATTTCGTGATTTGCGAATGCCAATTCTTGGGTACGCTGGGTACGCTCCGCCACTCGTTGTTCTAGTTCTTCATTGAGTTGATGTTGTAATGAAACTTTTTCTTCTATAGATTCAAGTAATTGGTTGGCAACAATCGCTAGCCGTCCTAATTCATCATTTTCATGTCCGACAGGAATGTCGAGCCGTAATTTCTCTGGATTGTGAGCATCAATGTGAGCTAATCGGTCACTCAGTTGCTCCAGCGGACGAGTCAACAACACGCGTAGTAGCAAAAATAATCCCGTGGCAAATAACAGGGCTTGAGCCAATCCCGTGAGCAAGGTGAAGCGAGTCCGTTTGATGAAACTTTCCGCCAGTTGATAAATATCGACTTTGACCTTGATAATTCCATAAATTTGCCCGGATTTCTCCAGTTTTATGCTATATTCGCGGTGTTTTTGAAACCAATAATCTGCCAACCACGCCCAACGAGTTGCTACGGCGGGTTGTCGTTGTTCCGCTAAAATGATGTTCAATTCGTTCGATAATTCTACTTCGTGAAACATGTGGTATTTCGATACTCCATTGACGACCTCACGCGCCAAGTCAGTATCAAAATTATACGCCGCTTGCAATGCCGAAGTTTTACTGATTTCAAGCACTTCTGTTGCTGTCCTTCCCGCGGCATGACAGGTGTCGAAGTAGTCAAACGTAATTTGTACAATACTAAACACGATTCCCAAGGCAACCGCGATCAGTAGCATCGACTTGGCTTGCTTGAAATATAAGCGTTGATATAATGGGATTTCATTAATTGGCATAACTCACTCTGCTTGCAGATGATATTTGTGTTTAAGCTCGGCGATTTTGTCGGATTGTTCTACTAGAAAACGATTGAAATCTTTGATCAATTCTGGATGAGTATGCGAAGAAAGTCGATAACTGCTGCGAACATGTGGAAGTTCAGCGGCAAAAACGAGCGTTCCTTCTTTTTGCAAACGAGGAGGAATCGGAATATCAGATTTACCGAGTTTGATTTGTTGTAGCCGATGTAGCCCCACATCCACATTGGCATAAACCCCGTCAATTCGTTCTCCTACCAATGCCATCAATAATAGACTGTCGTAATGTTTCACACTGATTCGCTTAACTTTTCCATTATCAACTCGCTCCTGCCAAAAATCCTGAAGGGTAAATCCGAGCATGGTTGCAAATTGTTTGATATCATCCACTTGATGAGGTTTGTCACTGGGACGCACTAATAAACCTTCGATAAACGGCACAACTGGGTCACTGTAGGCAATCGTTGTGGTTCCCTTGACATGCCGACCCCACTCCTCGTCATCAGGGTATTTCATTGCAATGTCGCCATCAACCAAATCCCTAAATTGTCGTTCTATCGGTGCAGGTAGATATTCAAAAGAAATCCCCCGCCAAGTGGCGAATGCGTCCAAAATTTCTCGCGCAATTCCGAAAAACTCGTTGTCATTGTTGATACCATGAAAGGGATAGTAATCGTAATCACTGACTCCAACGGAAATTTTTGGAATGACTGCGGGTTCATCCACTGCTAGGGCGGGTAATCCGTAGCAAAATCCGACGATGATCCATAACAAATAACATTGCCGAGATAACAGAAATAAGCCCATAATGAGTCCTCGTAGTAGATATTTTTAGTTAAAGCGGGAAAGTACCCGGAATTAAAGTTAATCTAACTGGGTGTGTCTAAACTTTTTTACGTTGTCGAAATCGGCGTTGTATCCTAGCATCATGACTTAATTTTGAATTTTTTACATGAAGGAAGTGAGCAGGGCAAATCTTAATGATGGCACTTCATTCATCGCTTATGTGGTTTATCAATTCTTTGGCTACAGTGTCTTCTTACTGTAACAAAGACATCATATCATTAAACTGTTTTAACATTCAATGAGGTAACACAGTGACCCGATTGAAGTTGAGCAGGTTTATCGTATTAAGTGTCTGTCTATCTGTTGCAACTGCCGCCGCCGAAGATTATTTTTCCAAAAATGAGTTATTAATTCACGCTGAAGCCGACCGACATCCGGCACATACGGGTATGTGGACGTTGACTTTTGAGCACTTTTCCGAATGGCGTTATGGTGACACTTTTTTCTTTGCAGATGTCGAAGGAAAGCCAGATTTTGCAATAGAAAACAATACACTATATTTTGAATTCGCACCTCGTTTCAGTCTTGACCGCTTGCTACAAACCAAATTACTTTCACCCAGTTGGCTTGGCGAATTGTATGCGACAGTGCAATACAACGACAGTGACCGTAATTTTATTAATCCAGTCTGGTTATACGGCATATCGTTTGATTTTGCTGGACAACCGCATCACGGATTTAGCAATCTGCACTTCCTCGCACGCAAGGAGGAAACGCAAAATATGGCATGGCAGGTTTCATTCGCGTGGGAATAAGCATTTTATGTGAATAGTTTGAATTTGGTATTTCGAGGTTTTTTGGATGTGTGGAAAAATAACGAAAATTCGGTCGTCCTGACAGAACCACAACTATTGATACCATTAAAACAATTTGTGAACTCTGGACATTGGTTAGAACGAGTTTCTTTGGGCACAGAACTCGAAATTTCTAAAAACTTTTTTGGGCGGGATTACGGCTGGGAAGTTAATCCTACCCTATTTTTTCGGATAGATTTTTAGCTATGTTACGCATTTTATTATTAATTAATATTCTCATCATCACAACATTTTCCACAGTTCATGCCGAATCTCCCCCCACCCGGCAAAAAATAATCGTGGGTGTGGAAGATAATGACTCTTATCCTCATTATGGTTTTGGTAACGACGGTGAATTTCATGGGGTTGCCAGAGAGATTCTCGATGCGTTTGCGCTATGGCAGAAGATTGACATAGAATACAAGCCGTTACCGATAGAGAGACTGTATCATGCACTGATTAATGGGGAAGTGGATTTCAAATATCCAGACCATCCAGAGTGGGGTAAGCCGGTGAAGGGTGCTGCCGAAATTACTTATAGTTTACCCGTTGTTCCCTTCATTGATGGTGTGTTGGCGCGCCCACGAACGCAACCGCGTCAAATTGAAGAAATCCATCAATTGGGTACAATTCTTGGTTTTACGCTCCCCACTTTCTGGCAAACTCGGATTGATAGCAGTGCGATAAAGTTAATTGGAGTGAGGCATTATGACAGTTTGTTATTAATGGCATTGGTTGGTGAGCGAGTTGATGGTGTTTATGCTAACGTGGATGTGGGATTGTATCGCTTACAACAAATCAAAAGCGGTAAGTCAAATATTCCCATTCCACCGCGCTTACAAAAAGAAGGTATTCTCGTTTTCGCCCCCGAATTGCCTTATGAGCGTAGCCACTATCATCTTTCTACACAGCAACATCACAAATTAATGCAAGATTTCAATCGTTTCCTCGTGGAACAAGCGGCACAAGTTGAAATGTTTAAGCGCAAATATCTGTCACATGCAGAGTGATATTGAATCAAACGTCATGCTCGATACATCAACCAGTTGTTTCTATTGAACATAAATTTATAGCGAAGAACGCTTCAATATTTGGTAGTGCCACTGGTTAGGAACAGAACCATTTTTGGGGTATGAAATCAAACTCAACTCATTGAACATAAATGTTTCTATCGAATATTTTCCCAACAGTTCGGACAGTTTCAAAATGAGTTATTGTAGAAAACTGTCTGAACTATTGTTCTAACCAATTGTATCAATTCGCTTCCTTTTTAGACTGCATAAGGTGAGTTAGAAAATATTCAACGCGCTTGATCCGCCACCCATTCTTGCACCCAACGCGTATTTCGTTCCCGGCTCAACACTTCGCAACGAGCTCGCATCAATACGACGCTGAAATAAAAGAATTTAAACGCCAATGCCATCAGTAATAGTGGAATAAGCATGTCAATATGGATTGAGGAAGTGCCTTTTAACACGTTGATGCTTGAGCCTTGATGCAGGGTATTCCACCACACCACTGAGTAGTGAATGATGGGAATATTGACCACGCCAACTAAAGTTAGAATGGTGCTCGCACGCGCTGCGGTACGTTTATCTTCAATGGCAGAATTGAGGGCGATAATGCCCAAATAGAGAAATAAGAGAATTAATTCAGACGTTAAGCGCGCATCCCACACCCACCATGTGCCCCACATCGGCTTGCCCCATAAAGAACCGGTTGCCAACGCAAGAAATGCGAACCATGCCCCAATGGGTGCCGAACTTGCCGCCATAATGTCCGCTAATTTAATCTGCCACACCAAGCCAATTGCGCTTGCAACTGCCATGACCATGTAGATGAACATCGACATCCATGCAGCGGGAACGTGAATGTACATGATGCGGTAACTTTCCCCTTGTTGATAATCGGGGGGGGAGTTGAATAACGCGAAATATAAGCCTGTCGTCATCAATCCAAAACACAGCACGCCAAATACGGCGATGAAGTAGCGCGAAACGGTGTAAAAATACTTCGGTGAGGCGAATTTATGTAAAAATGCCCAAATTACTTTGAAAATATTCATGGTGACGATTCATTTTGTGGTCAATTGTGAGATGATGTGGTTGAAGCAGGATGTGACATTCTCCAGTAAAATCAATCTACCTGATTAAAAACTGTTTGTCATATTGGTTATTCAGCGTTTAATCGCGGTTCACCATTGGTTTGATCACTTAGCAATAACAAAATTTGTTCGCCTGCAACCCCATCGGCTGTCATATTTTGTTGTTGCTGAAATTCAAAAATTCGTCGTTTGAGTGCATTGTCATAACGTGCAGATAGTTTTTTTTCATCTTCCACAACGTTTTGTAACGCATTCAAATTTCGGCGAATCCATTTCACTGAATCATGTGTAATTCCTTGTTTTAAAATGGGAATCGGCATCGCCGGCGGCTTCCATAAAATCAGAAACGCGCCCAACCAATATTCACTGATTTTACTGGTCGGAAATTGATGGGTTTGTCCACCAAAACTTAAGGTTGCAACATTGTCTTTTAATTTCACTACCGTGACGTGATGCGCCTTACTCTTATCAGTGATCAATTCAATAATCGTGGGGCGGTTAAAACGACGAATATCGTCCCAACTTCCTGTATGATAAAGACAAGCCAAACCTTGCGTCGCCGCACGTTCACAAGCGGTCTTGCCCTGCAAATTTCCATAATTCACATTCCATAACTGAAACAGCGTGGAAAAAGCGGCTTGAGTATCGCTGGGAATGGTTTGATTATTCAATAAATCCAATAGATTAGGTTCAGCCGGTGCTGGAGCCGGGGGCGGGGTCGCTTCGGTCACGGGCGGAGTTACTTGAGCCACAGGTTGGGGCGTGGGAGGTGGAATCGCTGGCGCGGCGGCGGGGGGGGCGGGCGAATGCGCTTGTAACGCTGACAACAGCATGGATTGCCAAGTGGGTGGTAACCAGAGGTCTTTATAGGCAATTGCCGCAATGAACAAGGTCAGAACCAACGCGCCTGTCGCCCAACGTAATGCCGTTTGTTGTTGAAAATAGCGGTTACCAACGCCACGAATGGCTTTATTCACCGTATTGGGTTTGATAATCGCTTGATTTTCAAGATATCCGTCCAGCAAGGAGCGTTCACAAATAATATTAATCAGGCGCGGAATGCCTCGCGAATATTGATAAATCTGACGCATGGCGGACTTGGTAAACAAGGACTTATGCACCCCCGCCACCGCGAGACGATGTTCAATATAGGCTTGAGTATCTTTAAAAGACAGGGAAGTTAAATTGGCGCGAGCAGTGACTCGTTGAGATAATTGACGTAAGTTCTTGCGACGCAACAAATTATTCAGTTCTGGCTGACCGACCAAGATAATTTGGAGCAGTTTGTGATTATCGGTTTCCAAATTATTGAGTAATCGCACTTGTTCCAAGACAGCAACACTCAAATTTTGTGATTCATCCAACACGATAACGGTATTTCGTCCCACCGAACGAGCAGTCACCAAGTAAGTTTTTAGCACATCATTGAAATCTTTCAGTGTGAACGATTCGTCATGACTGATGCGTAATTCGTCAAATAATGCAGTGAGTAGTTCAAGCGGGGAAGCACAGGGATTTGAGAGGAAGATGATATCGACATTTTCTGGCAGACGCGCCATGAGGCAACGACACAGCATCGTTTTTCCGGTCCCGACTTCTCCTGCCAATAACACGAACCCGGAACTTTCATTGATGCTATATTCCAATTGGGATAAAGCTTCACGATGACGTTCACTGAGGTAAAGATATTGGGGATCAGGCGTAAGCGAAAAGGGGGCAGCTTTAAGTCCGAAATGTGCTGTGTACATGGGAATTCTTCGGCAAGCGATGTGGCTGCAGGGTGTCATCCCCTGTTGGCATGGTGCCCGGGGCCGGACTCGAACCGGCACGGTGTGTTGCACCGAGGGATTTTAAGTCCCTTGCGTCTACCAATTTCGCCACCCGGGCTAAAAAACTCAATGGAGGCTGAAGCCGGAATCGAACCGACATCCACGGCTTTGCAGGCCGCTGCATAGCCATTCTGCCATTCAGCCAATTCTAATCACGACGAGAGTATTTAGCCAATCCGTGCTGGTTTTTAAGTACAAAAGATGACAACAAATTTGGAGCGGGAAACGAGACTCGAACTCGCGACCCTAACCTTGGCAAGGTTATGCTCTACCAACTGAGCTATTCCCGCATATCGTCTGAAGATGTGCATTTTACTGGTTTTCAAACTTCTTGTCAAGCAGTAAAATACTTTTTAATCTTTGTGAAGTGAGCGACTCATACCAACTGACTTTGGCAAACGCCCCGTGTTTTAGGGCTGTCTCAGCCAGTTACTTCCAATGAGTGCGCATTATATAGAACCGATTTGAAATCTTTAATACCAAGTGAAACAGGTCTATAACCCAA
>DYNO01000004.1:0-3828 GCA_020721025.1 Thiomargarita sp.
TTTCAGTATAAACTTCGGTTTTAAAGATGTCAAAGATGTCAAACCGGTTCTATATCGTGCAAAGAAGTCCCACTTAAAAAAATCTCTTCAATGAGGGAATCATAACATGCGTAAATTAGCACTTGTACTGCTCGGTACTGCGCTCTGGATAACCCAGCAGACAGTATGGGCAGATGACAGTCAGGAAAAACGCCCCGATAAGTTGTTCTTAACGGCGGTAGTTCACGACCTAAAAAGTTCGCATCCTGATGTGGAAGGGGATGTCACGGGCTTGCAAACCGGTTGCGTTAAAACCCAATTGGGTAGTGATAAAAAACCGGTCATGGTTAACGGCAATAAATGCCAAATCAAACAGTTGAAAGATTGGTATGATGAAAAGAAACTCGATAACCTCGCGTTAGTCATGCTGACTTTGGAACAGGAAAAACAATTCGATGGGTTCTATGCCTATAGCAATCCTAATTTTTTCCCCATCGACAATAAAGTGTATGGTAATGAAGGCAAGCCACATAACTATCACTTTGGACTCGAAGCTCATGCTCAGTTTACCTATAAAAAAGGTCAAATACTGAACTTCGTCGCGGATGACGATGTATGGGTTTTCATTGATAATAAACTGGTTCTTGACCTCGGCGGCATTCACGCCTCCCTCAGCAAAAATGTTGATGTGGATAAATTAGGATTGACCGAAGGCAAAACCTATCCTATCGATATTTTCTTCTCCGAACGTCATACCGTTCAATCCACGTTTAAAATTCAAACCAATATCCTGTTAAAAAGCCTCAAGCCGATGATTGATGAGTTTGGTAATTCACTCACTTTCACCAGTGGCGAATTGACGGTGGTCGATGATCATGGCAACGCGGCGACGACGGGCGAAGTTCAAAATCCTGTGGTTCGTGATGAAACGGGCAAACCGATTGTCATTACCCCTCCGGGCAGACCTACCATCATCATCATCATTGATAATAAAGGCAATCCGAACACCGGATCAGGTAATATCAGTGTCTCCACGCCGCCTATTTCCGAAGTGAAAGATGATAAACAGGCGGGGAATATTCCGTTGATTATCATTATTGGGTTGACGGATAAAGATATCGGTGCGTTCAAGCCGCAAGTGATTCCGGGATTGACCATTGCACAATTAGGCAATATTTCTGCCAATGCAGTCAGAGGATTTGTTGCCACACAATTGGCGAAAATTCGTTTTGAAGTGATGATAGGCTTCAATGCAGATCAAATTCGGAACATTCAACCAGTTGAAATAAAAGGTTTTGGCAAACATCATATTAAACATATCAAGCAAGATGCTATCAAGGGGTTGACCCGTGAGCATGTTAAAAATATGTCTAAAGATGCGGTGTCTGGCTTGGAATTGGTACAATTTAATCAATTAGACCCTGAAGCAGTTAGAGGTTTGACTGCGGATAATTTGGGCGGTTTAAATGATGAAATCTTGCAAGAAAAAGGCGATGAAATTGTCACCGCGGTCGAACCCACAGAAATGGCAAAATTGCCCGAAACTGACTTGATTCGTATCGTTATCAATTTGAAAGGCGGTAAGACCAAGCCAAAAGATGTGGCAAAATTGCTCCGTAAATCGGTCAAGATCGACGAAACAACGGGTAAATTAACCATCAAACCGGGTACGGTCGTGGGCTTGCCTAAGATGCAGATGCAAAACCTGCCAATTGCGTTAACTATGTCGCAAGTGATTAATTTGAAAGTGACTTTGACCTTGGGCGGCGTAAGCACGACAGGCGATGATAATGTGCTGGGCTACATGAATCAAACCTTGCTGAAAGTCAAATATCCTAACTTCACGTTTATGCAAGATAACGGTATCGTGAGATTAAAAGGGAAGGATAAATTCAGCGGTTTTGCCTTCATTCCCGTGAATGTAACGCAAAAATCGACCGATTCACCAGAAACGATGACGCAAGATACAACTGGCAAATACACCGTTGTCACCAAGGATGGCTTGCAAGTCACATTAGCTCCCGCGGCTAAAGACCAAACTGAGTTATTGGATTTGATGCCCGGTGGTAAATTGAATGTCAGTGAAACGGGTAAAACTCGCTTAGAAATCCCCAACGTGGGACAAACCGCGATTGGTACATTTGAACCAGAAATTACCGCTGCTCCCGAAGGGGCTCAACCCGGCGTGACGGTGGAAACTGGGGCTGACGGCAAGAAAGTAATTGTTGTGGTCTATAAAGATGGCACCATGCAACGCTTTATTCCTTTGGCAATGGCTCCAACGCTTGCAACGGACAGCGTGACCAATCTTGATGCAACGCAAGTCGCTGCTTTAGATAAAGATACGGTTGCTACCTTGACCGCAGATCACGTTAGCAATTTGCCAGCGGAAGCCGTGACGGGCTTGAATGAAGAACAAGTGAGCAATCTCGATCCTGACGCAGTGACGGGTTTGGGCACCGAACAAGTGCAAAATCTGACTCCGACCGCAGTGAAGGGCTTCAAGAAAGTTCATATCATCAAATTGAACATCAATGCAATCAAGGGTTTAACTGCGATTCAAATCGCCAAACTGAGCAAAGAAGCAATTTCTGGCTTAACAACTTCACAAGCGGCAAGTCTCACGCCTGAAGCCACTGCCGGTTTAAATGCTGAAAACTTGGGCGGTTTAGATGACAGTGTGGTTGAAGCGCAAGGGGCGGAAATTCTCAGTGCGGTCAATCCGGAAGAAGTCAAGAAATTACCAGAAACTGATCTGCTGCGAATTGTATTGCGCTTGAATATCAGCAAGATGCCCGCGGCAAATGTTCAAAAATTCCTGCCTGTCAGTTGGAAAGTGAACATCAGCAATGGCAAGATCAAGGTGAAAGTGGGAATGCGTTTACCGTTGCCACGTAGCCCAATTGAAAGTTTGCCTGCATTATTCACCATGCCTACCCAACCTGATTTGAGTGTTGCCTTGGCAGTGGGTGGCGCGACACAGGACAGCGGCTTGTTGGATACGTTGAACCAAACCTTAGTTTCCTTGAAATATCCTGATTTTAGCTTCACCCAAGAAAACGGTGTGGTGCGAGTCAAGGGTGCTGGCAAGGCGCAAGGGGCGGAATTTGCCTTTGTCGCGGGTGAAGTGACGCAGGCTTCGGAAGATGACACCACCAAACCGGGCTTGAGTTTGAACAAACGCGGTGATTATGTGTTGAATACGGTCGATGGCTTGCAATACACTCTGTTGCCTGCGCCTCGTAACCCTGCACAATTGTTAGCTTTCTTGCCCACAGGCGGGACGATGAAACTCAACAGTTTTGGCGAATTGCGGGTCTCCTTGCCTGCGATGAAATATGCCCTAACTGCGGTGTTTAAACCCTCCGTTAGCATGGATACTCAGGGCAGACGTTCCACCTTGGCTATTTCTGTGAAAGGCAAACGGCAAATGCTTGAAGTGGTTGATGCAGACGGTATGGTGCAAATCGTCTATCCCGCGGTTGCCAATCGTAACAGCTTGGTGAAATTGGTCAAACGAGTAGGAATTACGAAATACCAATTCCGCGCCGATGGTCAATTCTACTTTGTCAGCGATGGTTTGTTAATGACCGCGATACCAACCTTTGACGTAAATGTTGATACCACTGCGAAAGTTGCTGAACCTCAAGTGCAATCTTTGCCGGATGGCTCAGTGAAATTAGTAACCGAAGATGGTGAACAACAAACGTATCAATTGGATGTTGTAGGCAAAGAAAGCGATTTCCCCGCCGATGACAGTGCTGCTGCCACTGAAGCTCCCCCAAGCGATGAAACCACCGCGACGGATACTACTGTGACCACGGCAACCACTGATACAACCACTCCAGC
>DYNO01000004.1:3928-15375 GCA_020721025.1 Thiomargarita sp.
CCACCGCGACGGATACTACTGTGACCACGGCAACCACTGATACAACCACTCCAGCAACGGATGCAGTGACGGGTGGTGCAGTGGCGAGATGACAACTCCAGCGACGGGTGCAGCGACAACCACCACTGTAATCAACTAATTTGTTGAAGTAATATGAAAAAGGGTGTTAGAGACGCAATGTTTCTAATGCCCTTTTTTTATGAATGTGACGACCACAACAATTTCGGTGAAATTTAAAATAATCATTTTCATTCAATTGCTTTACAGTCACTTAGATAAATCGAATGCGAACTGAATCAAGGTTTACCGCGTCCCACTTAAAATGACTGAAATGCACTATAATAATAAAAAAATAAACCCAATTCATCATGATATGACACAGAGACGAATTTTACTCATTGCCCCCGAAGGACAAGTGGGTTGGCATTTGCATCGTTGTGCGCAAACATTGGGAAAAATGCTGATTGTCGGCAGAAGTTATAGTCAAGGCATGTACGCCCAACTCGACCTTTCCAATGCTGATGCCATTCGCCGCATTATGCACGAAACCAAACCAGACATTATTCTCAATGCCGCTGCTTATACCGCGGTTGATAAAGCCGAACAAGAAGCGGAATTAGCCCAAGCGATCAATGGGACAGCACCGGGAATTTTGGCGGAAGAAGCAAAGAAACTCAATGCGTTACTGGTGCATTATTCCACCGATTACGTGTTCAACGGGCAACATCATCAACCCTATACCGAAAGCGATCCCGTGCAACCTTTGGGAGTTTATGGCACAACCAAGTTGTCGGGCGAACAAGCCATTCAAGCGGTGGGCGGGCACTATTTAACTCTGCGTACTGCATGGGTTTATGATTTGCGGGGCAAAAATTTTCTATTGACAATTCAACGACTTGCCAAAGAACGTGATGAACTATGCATTGTAGCAGATCAACATGGTTCGCCCGTGTGGAGTCGGTTAATTGCCGAGGCGACGGTACAAATTCTTTCGCAACTTTATTCTCCATTATTACAACGAGATAGATTGGATGTGTCAGGAATTTACCATCTGACTTGTGCCGGACAAACGACATGGTATGAATTCGCGAAAGCAATTGTGGCGCATCAACAAAAACAACCGAGGATTTTACCCATTACCACCGCGGATTATCCCACACCTGCGAAACGTCCGGCTTATTCCGTATTATCGAATGCAAAGTTGCAAAAAACTTTTGGAATTCAATTACCTAGTTGGGATGGTGCGTTAGAATTGTGTCTCAAACAACAGAATTGAGGAAAAACCACTTGAAACTGATCGTGACGGGCGGTGCTGGCTTTATTGGTTCAGCCGTGATCCGCTATTTACTCGCAGAAACCGACACTTACGTGTTAAATTTAGATAAACTGACCTATGCCGGAAACTTAGATTCATTGCAATCCGTTGAAAATAATCCACATTATCAATTTGTGCAAGCAGATATTTGCGACGCGGCGGCATTAAGGCAAATTTTCTCAGAATTTCAACCAGATGCCGTGATGCACTTGGCGGCGGAATCGCATGTAGATCGCTCGATTGACGGGCCCGCAGAATTCATCAATACTAACATCGTTGGCACTTATATTTTACTCGAAGCGGCGCGCAATCACTGGCAAACTTTAACCGATGACAAAAAAGCCAATTTTCGCTTTCATCATATTTCAACTGACGAAGTGTATGGCAGTTTGAGCGAGGACGGTTTATTTGTGGAAACAACCGCTTATCAACCAAATTCGCCCTATTCTGCCAGTAAAGCCTCGTCTGATCACTTGGTGCGCGCATGGCATCACACCTTTAAATTGCCCGTCGTCACCACCAATTGTTCCAACAATTACGGTCCCTATCAATTTCCTGAGAAGTTGATTCCATTGATAATTCTCAACGCGGTGGCGGGCAAACCATTACCTGTTTACGGCAAGGGCGAAAATGTTCGTGATTGGTTGTATGTCGATGATCACGCACGGGCTTTGTGGCAGGTGTTGACCAAGGGTCAAGTCGGTGAAACTTACAATATCGGTGGGCATAACGAGCAGAAAAATTTGGATGTGGTTGAAACGATTTGTTTGATTTTAGACGAATTATTGCCCAACTCGTCCCATCGTCCCCACAAAAACTTGATTCACTTTGTCACCGACCGCCCCGGTCACGATTTGCGCTATGCCATTGATGCAACTAAAATTCAGCGAGAACTTGGTTGGACTCCTCAAGAAACATTTGCGACGGGTTTGCGAAAAACAGTGCAATGGTATTTGGAAAATCAAGCGTGGTGGCAACGGGTGCGTGATGGCAGTTATCGTGGCGAGCGGTTGGGATTGGGAAAACTTTAAGGATCAATCAATTATGAGCAATATTTTAGACGAATATGTCACCACCTTACCCACTGCCCAAAATGCGTTAGATATCTTTAAAGCAGAATGGATTTCACACTTACCACCAGAATCTTCAAGATTAGGATGGGTAGCGGGTAAAATGCCGTTATTTCAAGATGCCAGAATGACTTGGGCAATCAATCAGTTAGGCGGAGTTGAAGGCTGTCGAGTGCTGGAATTGGGACCGTTGGAAGCGGGACATACTTACATGCTAGAAAAGATGGGGGCAAGTTCCGTGTTAGCCATTGAATCGAATACCCGCGCCTATCTCAAATGTTTGATTATCAAGGAAGTTTTGAATCTGCAACGGGCTAGGTTCTTGCTCGGAGATTTTGTCGCCTATCTACAACAAACAACGGAACAATTTGATGTGTGTGTCGCATCCGGGGTGCTGTATCACATGAAACAACCGGCTGAATTAATTCATTTATTGTCAAAAGCGGGTAAAAAAGTAATGCTGTGGACGCATTATTACAATCCCGAAAATATTCATCTCAATCCTCATCAATTTAGTGAGCATAAAGAAGAACTGTATGAGGGTTTTAAACATACATTGCACTTGCAAAATTATCATGCCGCTGGTTTAGCAACCAAGACATTTTGTGGCGGAATACAACATTTCAGTTGTTGGATGACGCGTCAAGATATTCTGGATTGTTTGGAACACTTTGGTTTTAAAAACATTCAGGTCAATTTTGAAGATGTCAATCATCCGCACGGTTCCTGTTTTTGCTTGGTAGCGAGTCAGTAATTATTGCCGCACTTCTCCCTAAACCGGTTAAATTCTAAAAAGTTGACCGGTTAGTTCCTATTGCCGAAAAGCAAATAGAAACAAGAGTGTCCGAATTTCTTTCTCAATTTTCCCTTTCATTCCATCAGACCACTTACCGGCCTCATCATCGAAATTCCTCACGCTGATCATAATGACGTGTGCGCGGCGCGAAATTTCAATAATAACAATCAAGTGTTCCGTAAATTGGCTGACCCACTCAATCTTACTTCATCCGAGCAATGGCTGTGATAACATGATTTATCTTTTAACGCTTTTAACCTGTGAGTGAAACACGATGAATAAAATACTGTGGTTACTTTTATTATGGACGACAACGGCAGTTGCCGCGCCAGTTTTAGTGAATGAATACCGTCTGTTACCTAATTTTACCCCAATGATGCAATGTGATAATTGTCGTAGCTTTACCGTGCAAAATGGGGTGTTGCAAGCCAAGGGAACGGGGCATTTATGGACGAAGGATATGGCTTATGATGTCAGCGATGGCACGAGCAAGGTTGTGGTAGAAGCCAGCGTGCAGTTGCATCATGCCGAAATCAAGGGGGTGACGGTGGGGGCTGTTTTGAGCATTGGTTTTTCAGAAAATATGAAAGCGTGGCATCCGACCGATAAAATGCAAGATGCGCTCACTTTTAACATCACTTGCGATGAAAACGCCCAAGAACACACGATAGTTCGCACCCAGATGTACAGAAAACCGGTCGGTCGTTCTCGTTACATCTTGCCGGCGAATCAATGGGAAAAAATCAAAATTGTGTTGTCTGCCAAAGAGTTAGTTGCGTATGGTAGCGATAATGTCGAATTGATCAAAGTTAATTTATCCGATGTAGAATTTCCTAAAAAGGGATATGTCGGGATTTTGACCAGTGGTTTCAGCCGTGCCCCATTTGATATCAAAGAGTTAAAAATTAGCAAAGAGTAAAAAATACCAACCCTGCCTGAACCGGGATTTTTAGGATTTTAAGATTGCCATGATTCATTTAATTTAAAATTATCCTGTTAGTCTTCACATCCCAAAAATCTCAGTTCAGACAACCTTTCTTCATCGCTGATCTGAAATCGAAAATCCTGTGAGCATCGAAACTGACCGTTTAATTACTCCCGTAAGCAATGCGGAAGATCGTACAGTGGATAAAGCCCTGCGTCCTCACTATCTCGCTGATTATGTTGGACAACCGCGAGTGCGAGAACAGTTAGAAATTTTTATTCCCGCGGCAAAATCGCGTGGTGAAGCCCTAGATCACATGTTAATTTTTGGTCCGCCAGGCTTGGGAAAAACCACGTTGGCGTTAATCACTGCGAATGAAATGGGAGTTAATCTGCGGCAAACTTCTGGACCAGTGTTAGAACGGGCGGGGGATTTGGCAGCATTGCTGACCAACTTAGAAGCGCGAGACGTACTATTTATTGATGAAATTCATCGGCTTAGTCCCGTAGTTGAGGAAATTTTGTATCCCGCGATGGAAGATTTTCAACTCGACATTATGATTGGGGAGGGTCCCGCGGCGCGTTCCATTAAGTTGGATTTACCGCCATTTACCTTGATTGGTGCGACAACTCGTGCGGGTTTATTGACTTCGCCCCTGCGTGATCGATTTGGTATTACCCAACGTCTTGAATTTTATAGCACTGAGGATTTAGCGCATATCGTGCAGCGGTCGGCAGCGATTTTAAATGTGGCAATTGATGAGGCAGGTACGACGGAAATTGCGAAACGTTCCCGCGGTACGCCACGGATTGCAAACCGATTATTGCGCCGGGTGCGTGATTATGCGCAAGTAAAAGCAGACGGCAAAATTATTCAAACTATCGCGCAGAGTGCATTGAATTTATTGAATGTGGATGCTTATGGTTTGGACACAATGGATAGAAAATTGTTGTTGGCAATTATGGAAAAATTTGATGGCGGTCCGGTCGGATTGGATACCCTAGCCGCGGCAATTGGTGAAGAACGTGGGACAATTGAAGATGTTATCGAACCGTTTTTGTTGCAACAAGGATTTTTATCACGCACTCCACGTGGGAGAGTGGCAGCCCGGTTGGCTTGGGAACATTTTAATTTACGTCCCAGAAAGCCTTCTGATTTGTTTGAAGCCGATAAAAAATCACTTTTATAAATTTTTTGACCGATAATTGATTGAGTTATCTCACATGGTGAGTTGTTTATGTCTCATGATTCTTTAGAAAGTTTGCGCGCTCAATTGGCAGAATTTGCAGCACAACGGGAATGGCAACAGTTTCATTCGCCTAAGAATTTGTCGATGGCATTGATTGGGGAAGCGGCTGAAATTATTGAACATTTTCAATGGCTCACCGAATCTGAAAGTGCGCGGTTGCCCGCCGATAAATTACATGCAGTCAGTCATGAATTAGCGGATGTTTTGTTGTATTTAATTCGATTGGCGGATGTGCTACAAGTGGATTTGATTGCCGCAGCGCAGGAAAAAATACAGTATAATCAACAACGTTACCCAGTGCATCTGGCGAGAGGAAGAGCAACGCGTGCCACTGAATTATAAATTATTTGTGATGAGTTAGTTCCTGTTGCCGAGTGAAATAGCGAGTAAAATTAGGTTATTACTAAAATTGAGAAATAAACTCATCGCCCGAAACAGGATAGCCGATTAAATAGCCTTGAACTTCATCACACTTTAACGATTTTAAGAATGCTAATTGTGACTTATTTTCCACACCTTCGGCAATAACACCCAGATGTAAATTACGCGCCAACGCCACAATCGCCTTGGTAATGGTCATATCTTCTTGGTTTCCCGGAATATCGTGAATAAATGACTTATCTATCTTTAACTTATCTAATGGGAAACGTCGTAAATAGTTCAATGAAGAATAGCCCGTCCCAAAATCATCTATTGCCAATTGAATCCCCAAACTTTTTAACTCGCGCAAAATTTCTGCCGCTGCGTAAGCATCTTGCATCAATACACTTTCGGTTAACTCTAATTCTAACAAGGTTGGATCCATATCCGTATCTTTCACAATGCGAATGATGTTTTGTGCTAAATTGTCTTGTTTGAACTGTCGTGACGATAAATTCACCGCAATACGCAAAATCGGTTTGCCATTCTCTCGCCATTCACGATGTTGCAAGCAGGCTTTGTACAAGACCCATTCGCCAATTTCAACCACCAACCCGGTTTCCTCTGCCAACGGGATGAAGGTATGCGGCGCGACCCATCCCACTTCCGGCGACATCCAACGCAGCAAAACTTCCGCTCCAGTAATATGTCCACTGGCGAGGTGCATTTGTGGTTGATAATGCAGTTGAAATTCCCCCCGTCCTAACGCATATCGCAATTGAGTTTCCAAAATCAACCGTTGCCGCGCATGTTCGTTCATTTCTAACGCAAAGAATTGATAGTCATTTTTGCCACCTTCCTTGGCACGATACATTGCTGCATCCGCATTTTTTAACAAGGTATCCGCATCATTGCCGTCATTGGGATACAAACTAATGCCAATACTGGTCGTGATGAATGTTTCATGTCCGTGGAGATAAAACTGTGGGCGAAATGCGTCTAAAATGCGTTGTGCAATTTCAATGACTTCCTGAGTTCCCGAAATATTTTCCAACACCGCAGTAAATTCATCTCCTCCTAAGCGCGCAATGGTATCTTGTTTGCACACACACTCAACTAACCGATTTGCAACGTCTTGTAACAGTAAATCGCCGATAGCGTGTCCCCAAGTGTCATTGATGTACTTGAAGCGGTCTAAATCTAAAAATAGTACCGCGATCTTGGTTTGATACTGACGGGCATGTAGCAAGGCGCGGTCAACCTTTTCACGAAATAGCGTCCGATTTGGCAAGCCGGTCAAATTGTCATAATGCGCTAGATAGGCTAAACGTTGTTCATTTTTTTTATGCGCTGAAATATCTGAAAAAATCGCGAGATAATGGGTCACCTTGCCACTGTCATCGTCACGAATCATGCTAATATTGAGCCATTCGGGATACACTTCGCCATTTTTGCGTTTATTCCAAATTTCGCCCTGCCAATGCCCGGAAGTATTCAATGCGTCCCACATGCCTTTATAAAAACTCGGTCCATGCTTGCCAGATTTCAACAACTGGGATACTTTCCGTCCGGTCGCTTCTTCCTTAGAAAACCCCGTAATTTGCGTAAATACTTTGTTGACAACAAGAATAATTGTTTCTGGAGAGGTGATACAAATTGCTTCTGAACTGTTTTCAAGCACTTGTGCTGCCTGTTTTAACTTTTCTTCCGATTGCTTGCGAGTTGTGATATCGCGACTGGTGGTCAAAATCCCCAACAAAATGCCCTCCGCGGTGTGAAATGGCGTTTTAATCATCTCAAACCACACCAATCGTCCGTCGGGATAAGACAGCCAAGTTTCTAAATAACAAGCATTATTGAGCCGAAGGGTTTGCTCATCTTGCTCCTGCAATAAATCAAGTACGTCAGGTGGGAATAAATCTGCATCGGTCTTGCCTATAATTTCCGCCTCAGAAAGTCCCACAAGTTGTTCAAAGGCTTGATTACAATTAAGATAAGTACCATGAATATTTTTATACGCTACCAGTTCCGGCAAACTGTTGATTAAATCGCGCAGTAAACCTTGGGCACATACATCTGTTGCCAGTTCACATTTATTTGAGAAAAAATAAGTTGTTAGCCAGCGAAAACGGTGGGCACCGAGTAAAGTGGTGAGCAAATTCTTCCACATAAGTCAATATTAACTCAGGAAAAGTGTTGCATTCTCATCAGGATGACGGGGGTTTAACTAACAAATATTTTGCAGCTCGCGGTGAAAACTGCAAATAGAATGACGTAACAGGTTAAAAGTGTTCAGAAACTGGATTTTTTTGGTATGATTTATAGGGGACAATGCGAAGCCTAATGTCTAAATTAATGAGGTGTATAAAATGAAAAGCAAGCGTCATTTCGAGTAAAATTGTTGCATCCAAATTTAAATTGGTATTCTACACGAAATTTTCATCACTTTCACAAAGATAGTTGCTGGAGTTTATGGGATAATAAAACGCTTTGTCAATCACTTGATTGATGACATCTGATTTTTCTCTCATCAATCCATATTTTTAACCGCACAATAAAAATCTATATGACGATTCTTCGCATTGCAACCCGTAAAAGCCCACTTGCATTGTGGCAGGCGGAACATGTACGCACCCTTTTGCTGCAAGCCCATACTGATTTAACTGTCGTTTTAGTCGAAATGACCACGAAGGGCGATAAAATTTTAGATACACCCTTGGCAAAAATTGGCGGTAAAGGTTTGTTTGTCAAAGAATTAGAACAAGGTTTATTACAAGGGGATGCCGATATCGCCGTGCATTCCATGAAGGACGTGCCGGTAGATTTTCCTGACGGTTTGCATTTACCGATCATCATGCACCGGGCTGATCCGCGTGATGCGTTGGTATCAAATCTTTATCCAAATTTTCAATCACTTCCACACGGTGCGATTGTCGGCACCTCCAGTTTACGGCGGCAAAGCCAATTATTAGCCCTGCGTCCAGATGTGCAAATTCGGTCATTGCGTGGCAATGTCGGTACCCGGTTGAGCAAATTGGATGCTGGGGAATTTGATGCAATTATTCTCGCCAGTGCCGGATTAGATCGACTGGGATTAGCTTCACGAATTCAAGAACGTCTCGCGTCCACTGTGATGTTGCCCGCGATTGGACAAGCCGCAATTGGAATTGAATGTCGCCAAGATGATGATAATACACAACAATTACTCGCGCCACTGCATGATGAAACCACGCGTTATTGTGTCATCGCAGAACGGGCAATTAACGCCAGATTGGGCGGCGGCTGTCAAGTTCCTATCGCGGGATTTGCAGAACTGATTGATTCGCAAATTATTTTACGTGGTTTGGTGGCAGATGTGACCGGACAACGAATTTTGCATAGTGAAAAACGCGGTACCGTCACGCAAGCCGTTGAATTGGGTCAACAAGTTGCAGAAGATTTATTGGCTCAAGGCGCGCAGGAAATTTTGGACGCATTGGGGGATCATTCAAATTCTCCTACTGAAGAATAACATTGCTCACTGTTTAGCGAATTGATTTTATTCAAATATTCAACCGGGGCGCGAATGATTAACTCTTTGAATAAGTTGAAAATTAAGTTTGATCGGCATCGTCTGGTTCATGTTACAATTTCCACCATTCCGCCCATTTCATAGTATAATCATCAAAAATTTGCAATCCACTTCCTGACCACATCTTTCAAAAGAGGCTCAATAACGACATGGTTGATAAACAACAGATTGAAATCGCAATCAAAGAATACGCAGACCCCTATTTACAGAAAGATTTAATTTCCGCCAACACGGTGAAAAATATCGCTATCGACGGTGGCAATGTCACTGTGGAAATTGTATTGGGCTATCCCAGCAGCGGTTATAATGACACGTTAAGTAAACAACTCAAAGCCAAAATCGAAGCCATTGAAGGGGTTGAAACGGCAACGGTCACTGTGGCGAACAAGATCGTGTCTCATGCGGTGCAAAAAGGGGTTGATCCGATTAAGGGCGTGAAAAATGTCATCGCGGTGGCTTCTGGCAAGGGTGGCGTGGGGAAATCAACAACAGCGGTCAATTTGGCTTTGGCATTGGCGATGGAAGGGGCAAAAGTTGGTATTTTAGATGCGGATATTTATGGGCCCAGTCAGCCGCGCATGTTGGGTGCGACGCAAAAACCGCAAATGACCGATGACGGGATGCAGTTGGAACCTGTTGTTTGTCACGGAATTCAATCGATGTCCATTGGTTACTTGGTTGATCAAGAAACACCGATGATTTGGCGGGGCCCGATGGTGACGCAGGCGTTAGAACAATTGTTGCGTGATACTCGGTGGCACGATTTAGACTACATGATCATCGACTTACCGCCCGGCACTGGTGACACGCAATTGACCTTGGCACAAAAAATTCCGGTCAGCGGCGCAGTGATTGTCACCACGCCTCAAGACATCGCGCTGTTAGATGCTCGCAAAGGGCTGAAAATGTTTGAAAAAGTCAACGTTCCTGTATTGGGCGTGGTTGAAAACATGAGCACCCATATTTGCAGCAACTGCGGACATGAAGAACATATTTTTGGTGAAGGCGGCGGCTTGCGGATGGCACAAGAATCCAACGTTGATTTGCTCGGTTCGTTGCCACTCGACATTCGGATTCGGGAATTGGTTGATAATGGCAATCCTTCGGTGGTGGCTGAACCGGACGGACGGATTGCCCAAACGTATCGGGAGATCGCGCGGCGCATGACTGCGAAATTATCTTTGCAATCCAAAGATTACAGCGTTAAGTTCCCAACCATCAAGATTGAAAATATCTAAATTCAGCAGACGGAAAACAGAGGATAGAAGACGGAAATCACTGTCCTCTGTTATCCGAATTGAGGTGTATGATGCTTTGCTTATACACCCTACACTTACTTTGGTCTTATCCTGCAAACGCCTCTTTCAAAACCGCCTGCATCAACTGCTCTGCGTAGGTTTTGCGCTCGGCGACTTGCTGTTCAAGTGCATTGACAGATTCAAGCAAGCGGTCAACCCGTTCAACGATGGCGTTTTGTTCGGCTAGTGGTGGAAGGGAAAAAGGTAATTTAATTAACAGTTTCTGATTTAGGTTATCCATTGTTTGCCCAACAGAGTCTTTCAACAAGTATTTTTGTGATGAAGCAGATGTATATGCAAGTTGTAAGAATTCGTTATTAATACAAAGAGTTCGCATAAAAAATGAGCCAGTGCCACAAATCCATCCATTCTGGCATTCTTTAACAATGCCACACTTGCTTAAATTTCCTCGTCTTGCAATTACCATATCACCAGCTTTTAACACATATTTTTGTAGCCTGTTTTTTGTCATTTCAGAAATGGTCATCTTCTTATTTAACCTAATGTGACCATCTATAATATTTGTTGGATTTATAACAGGGATTCCATTTTGAATATAATCAGATTTATGCAATGTTGCACCAAAAGGTCCTGTTGATAATTCTTCTGCAACTTCTCCCAATCTTACCCAAACCCAACCATCCGGCAAAGCAAACGGCACATCATCAGGGTTAATCGGTGCAAGCGGTTTTTCTTTCTTAATTTTCCCGTCAGCCATCAATTTTTGTTTTTCAGCTTTAATCGTTTCCAGCAATGCCGCCGCATCAAAATCAGGATTGCCTTTTTCAACCGGATTTTTAACGCGCCAATCTGCCGTCAGTTTGCCTTCAATCGCTTCTTGCAAAATGGCTTGGCGGAGTTTG
>DYNO01000004.1:15475-16958 GCA_020721025.1 Thiomargarita sp.
AGTAAAAATTTAATTCCACTCATCACGCATCCTACGTTGAATTTCTACAGGATCGCCATTGAAATTGGGGCTATCTTTTAAAATACCACTAAACATAGAAAAATCATCTTTTTCAATTTCTTGAGTTTGTTCTTTTGCAAGAAAAGATTGAAGCTGATTTTTTAAGAAATTAAAAACTTTTAATTGTTCCTGTGTAGGTAACATTAAAAGCTGAGAATTGATGTCTTGAGCGGATAAACTCATTGTCCTAACTCCTGTTTCAATTGATTTAACAAACTATCACTTTTCGCAAATGAATCATGCAACAAAGCCAATAATTCCGCACTGCTGTAACTGTGTTCAACTTCGGCAACATGCGGGTTTTTAATGTCTAAACTGTAATTATTGGCTTTTAAATCATCAAGCGACACTTTCCACGCTTGTTCATTTTCAACGCGATTATGCCACCATGCTTTTAAATTCTCAAATTCGGTTTTTTGAATCGGCTTAGTTTTGGAATACGCCTTTACGCCTTCGGGTAACTGATGCTGCCAATACCAAATTTCTTGAGTCGGTTTGCCCTTGGTGAAAAATAACAAATTGGTGGCGACACTGGCATAAGGTTGAAAAACGGAATTAGGTAAACGAACAATTGTGTGTAAATTGCACGTTTCTAGCCAATGCTGACGAATTCGCGCCTTTACCCCGTCACCGGTCAATGAACCATCAGGCAATACAATCGCGGCGCGTCCGTCAAGTTTCAACAATCGAATCATCAGCAACAAAAACAAATCCGCGCTTTCTGTGGTGCGATAGTTCAGCGGATAATTGGTTTCTATGCCATCAGAAACAGAAGCCCCAAACGGCGGATTCGCTAAAATCACATTCACGCGGTCAGGTTCTTTTATCGCAGTATATTCACGCGCCAAACTGTCATTATACTCAATGGCAGGGACTTCAATATCATGCAAAATCAAATTAGTGACCGCCAACATAAACGGCAACGGTTTCAACTCAGAGCCGCGTATATTCTTGGCTAACAATTGTCTGTCATCATTGGTTTTCACTTCTTTGCGGATGTGTTCAATCGCACAGGTCAAAAAGCCACCCGTACCGCACGCGGGGTCTAACACGATTTCCCCTAAACGCGGGTTAAGCAATTCGGTCATAATTTCAGTGATCGCTCGCGGGGTGTAAAACTCGCCATAATTGCCCGCGCTTTGTAAATCCTTCAAAATATTTTCGTAAATATCCCCGAAAACATGGCGATCTTCAGAATTATTAAAATCAATTTCGTTTAATTTGTTCAGCACTTGGCGAATAATCGTGCCGTTTTTCATGTAGTTGTTAGTGCCTTCAAAAATCTCTTTCACGATAATCGTGCGTTTATTGCCGCTGCTAATATCCATCTCTTTCAAGATAGGAAACAATTCTTTATCAATAAAATCGCGCAAGGCATCGCCGGTTAAGCCTTCTGAATCGGCTGCCCAGTTGCGCCATTTCA
>DYNO01000004.1:17058-37306 GCA_020721025.1 Thiomargarita sp.
CGCAAGGCATCGCCGGTTAAGCCTTCTGAATCGGCTGCCCAGTTGCGCCATTTCAACGGATCAGGAATGGGTGATTTAAAATTATCATCTATCTGCTCTAATTCTTTATCTTTATCATCCAAAATTTTTAATGAAATCATCCAGCCTAATTGCTCAATGCGCTGTGCATCGCCCGATACGCCCGCGTCCTTACGCATGATGTTTTGCAACGTTTTGATGATATTGCCGATATTCTTCATTTATTCCGCCATCTGGTAAATTTCTGTTTCTAAGTTTTTTAACGCTGTGAGGTAGTTATCCTTACCACCGAACCATTTAAAAATTTCAATCGGCGTTCCCATTTCACGGATAACCTCATCGGCTTTTAATACACCTAATTCTTCAATGTGTTCAATGCCCACATCCGCGTATTTATCCAGCAAGGCGTATAATACCTTTTGCGCTTGTTCACCGTATCGGCTGAAATAATTGCGCTTTTTCACATTGTTAGCCCGTTCTCTGCGAGTTAATGCGGGTTTATCCCAAGCGATATGACAAATCAGGTCGAAAATATCAAGGTCTTTTTTGGTTTCTTCGCGTAAATCTTCCAATAAAATACCGTGCTGTTCTAATTCCTCTAACAAGGCTTTTTTCTTATCGGCACTGTTCCAGCGTGTCAGGAAATTATCAAGACTGCTAAATTCTTTCAATAAACTTCTGCGCGTGTAATCTTTCAAACTCTCGGTGATAAGATTCCCGCTTGAGTCTAAATGCTGCACCCGCTCATTAAGCAAGGTAACTTTCACACCTGCAACATAAATTTTCCGCTGCTCTTCGACAATATCGCCACCGTCAATAATTTCAGGCACTGCATAACCCGTTGAAGGTTCAGAAACTCCAAAAACAACCGCTTCGCCAGTTAAAGGGTCAATTATTTTTTCATCGGTTGTGCCATCAATATCAATGTCGTTTAAATCGGTCTCTTCATCGACATTAGCAACTGTTTTAATCATCTCAGGCTCGCCGTCAAAATCTTTATCGGCAAACTTTTCAGTGACATTGCGAAAATCCATAATGGTAAAAAACAGCTTGCCGTATTCCTCATCAACCCGCGTTCCGCGTCCAATAATTTGTTTAAACTCAGTCATTGAGCCGATATTGGCATCCAAAACAATCAATTTACAGGTTTTAGCATCAATGCCAGTGGTCATTAGTTTTGAAGTCGTGGCAATAACGGGATAGCGTTCTTCAGAATTAATAAAATTATCTAACTCGCGCTTGCCTTCATCATCATCACCCGTAATTTTCATCACATATTTATCATTTTCCAATACCAGTTCTTGCGCTTCATTAACAATGGCTTGACGCATTCGGGTGGCGTGTTCAATATCCACGCAAAAAATAATTGTCTTATCATAAACGCCTGTTTTGCGTAAAAATGCCATCACCAGTTTGGCAACTAACTTTGTCCTTTCATCAATGACCAGATTTCGATCATAGTCTTTAAGGTTATAAAGGCGATCATCAACTAATTGCCCTTTTATGTCTGTTTTGCCTTGTTCCGGTCTCCAGCCTTCCAAGTCAATGTTTAAACCCAAACGAATGACTTTGTACGGAGCAAGAAAGCCGTCTTCAATACCCTGTCTGAGAGAGTAGGTATAAATTGGATTTCCAAAGTAATGGATATTAGATATTTCGTGCGTTTCTTTTGGGGTGGCTGTTAAGCCAATTTGAGTGGCAGTGGTAAAGTAATCCAAAATTTCACGCCACGCGCTGTCATCTGCTGCACTTCCACGATGGCATTCGTCAACAATGATTAAGTCAAAAAAAGTGCGGCTAAATTCGCGGTAAGCGTCTTTATTTTCATCATAATTGGTTAAGCCTTGATAAAGAGCGAGGTAAATCTCGTAGGCTTTATCTATTTCTTTATGGCGAATGACCGTCATTTTATCTTTGAAGGGCTTAAAATCATTGCGTTTAGCCTGATCAAGCAAAGCATTTCTATCGGCTAAAAATAACACTCGCTTTTTTATGCCGTTTTTCCATAAACGATAACATCGTGGATTAGAGCGGAGCAAACAGATTGGCACAGCTTTGCAAGCAGTTTATTGGTCACAATATGATCACGGCGCGGGGCTGGCGGCGGAGTTGCAAGTGAGCCATTTTCAACAACATAAGCTCGATTCCCGCTATCTGGTGAGTTATGATATGAAACTGACGGGCATGGGGGCGCATCCATTTCGTGATTCGGCTTGGGTGACTCAACTCTTTGATAATAAAGGACAGGCACTACATACTTTTATCGTTGATAATAATCATTCAATCAACCCAGTGTTAGAATTGGATTACACGGGCTATCCCACACAAGATATTGATGTTGCACGTAAATTTTACAAGAATATAATGAAGTTAGGTGAAGGTTATCACGACGAGGGTTATTATGGCTTTTGGAGTAACCATGCTGTGTTTGGTTTATACGAAGCTGACCCAGAGCAAGATCACCTGCCACAGCCACATCGTGCCAATGGTTACATGAGTTTTTGGGTGCGTTCAGCGCAAGAAACTTATGAATATCTTAAACAAAATGGCAGCACTTTCCCCGTGATCCCCGCGATTAATGACCGCAAAGGAATCGATAAACAACCCGGTTATACTCAAGTGGTATCGACAGATAGTGAGGGTAACGTACTGATTTTCACCGAATACAGTGGTCGCCCGCGCTAAAGTGTCTGATGTAAAACGTTAATCCATTGCATCATTTACAAATTTTTCCATGAGATATTCAAATGCTAAGAGAATTGTCCACTCATCCTGTTGCTGTTTCAGAATTATTCAAAGGATTCATTATTTTAAATTTGTTTGCTCTCCCATTGACTGCATTCTTGACTTTTTATATCACAATCATGGGTGCGAGCAACCCTAGCAAGCCCGGTTTTTTTAATACGCTGGGCATTGTCATCATTTTCATCTATGGTACGCAATTGGGCGTGTTATTGTGGCTGATTGGCTTTGGCAAAATTTTTGATGTCGTACTGCAATTCAGTCCAATAACCATTGCAACGGTGTCGTGGTTCAGCCTCATTCTCGCGGCAATAACTTTTGTAGTTGCGGGAAATATTTTTGTGGATCATCTATATCAGTTTAAGCAGGGTAATTACAGTATCTCTCTGTTCGCGCTACTGATAACGGTCGGCTATGTCGTCATCGTGTATTTTGCAGCACAATATTTCGGACAGATTCTTGGAGGGATACAAAAATAGGGGGAGTATCACAGGAATAAGTGAAGGTATCATATTGAAAATTAACCAAAGTTTACAGAATCAGAACTTCTTCAAATATTTTCTTATCGATATCGAGCAACACGAAGCGCGTCAAATCTAGTCGTAACTACTTGTTTTTATTTATCTGGAGTTAAGTGTGCCACGCGATAAGTCACTCCCTGCTGAAAAATTCGCACACCACCCCCTTCCGCCACCGTTTGTCGCAACAATCCCGGCTCATCGACCGCCACACCGGCGAGAAAATTTACTCCAAAATCAGCAAGTTCTGTCAACCATGGCACGGATGGGCCCATCAATACCATTTGTGCATCACGAGACAATTCCGCAAGACGTGGAAAAGTTTTATTACTGAGCGAACTTGCCGTGACAAATACCCAATCCGATTCAGGCAAAATGAACTCGCACGCAGTATCAGGCAAATCGGTATCCTGTGGCTGACGTTCCAAAATTATCCATTCTACCTGCGTTGTAAGTCGCTCCAAATAGGGATAACGCCCTATCACAGTTACTTTTTTTCCCAACAATTGCGGCAAAAAATACTCAAATACTGCTAAATTAGGATAGGCGGTCTTCGGCAACGAAATTGCGTTAGCTAACAACGAGTTATCATGATTCACTACACTATTAATCGCTGCCAAACCGACGACCGCTTCGTGCATCTGCCATGAATGGATCCACTGAGCTAACTCATTGATTTTTAGACCGCGCAAGCTACCTGCCCACGGCAATGTACGAGTTTGAGTATGGGGACTCATCGCCAAACCGATAGCCTGTTCTGTGCGACACAACGTCCATGTCAAACCGATAAGAATTTCTTCAACGGCAACCGTATCTTGCATTGCCACCGTGTCTAACAACAGGTGATAAATCTTATGTGAATGAGATATCATGAGAATAATCAATAAGTTATCGTGCCAATGCGTCTAAAACTCGCACATGAATTTGCTCAAAACTACCATTGCTCATAATCAAAATGTGATGATTTGGTTGTGCGGTGTGTGCCAAATATTGCACAATGTCCTCGACCTGTTCAAAAATCTTGACATTTTGCAAATCCTTCACACTTGATTCAACAGACCATTTTAAACTTTGAGGTTGATAAAAAATCACTTCATCCGCTTGTTGCAACGAACTCGCCAAACTGTCTTGAAATACTCCCATACGCATACTGTTCGAGCGTGGCTCTAATACTGCGATAATCGGTTGTTTACCAACTTTTTGACGTAACGCTTGGATCGTTAAAGTAATCGCGGTGGGATGGTGGGCAAAATCGTCGTACACACTGATAGCATTGACCACGCCGCGCAATTCTAAACGACGTTTAACACTTTGAAAAGTTTGTAGAGCTTCACAAGAGACCGCAACCGGCACACCCGCATGACGCGCACTGATAATCGCCGCCAATCCATTCCATACGTTATGAATGCCATACAGTTGCCACTGTACTTCGCCCTGTTTTTCGCCATGCAATTGTACTTCAAAATGGCTGCCTGTTGGTTCTAATAACTTGATTTGCCAATCACTTGCATTATCTCCAAAAGTTTCACGCGGTGTCCAACAACCTTGTTGCAATACTTCATCAATTGCTGGAGAGCGACTGTGAATAATTAAACCGGTCGAGGGTACAGTGCGCACAAGGTAATGAAATTGTTTTTGAATCGCAGCTAAATTACTAAATATATCAGCATGATCGAATTCAATATTGTTGATAACCAGCGTATTGGGACGATAATGAATAAATTTGGAGCGTTTATCAAAAAAAGCACTGTCATATTCATCTGCTTCTACCACGAAAAACGGGGCTTCTCCCAAGCGCGCCGACACGCCAAAATTTTCAGGAATTCCGCCAACGAGAAAACCGGGTTGTAATTTGGCATCGTGCAGAATCCAAGTTAACATGCTTGTTGTGGTAGTTTTGCCGTGTGTTCCCGCAACCGCTAAAACCCAATGTTGAGCTAGGACATTTTCTGCCAACCATTGTGGACCAGAAATGTAGGGTAAACCCCGATCAAACACGGCTTCGACTGCGGGATTGCCCCGTGACAGCGCGTTGCCAATGATGACCAGATCAGGCGCGGGGTCTAAATGGTCAGGCAAATAACCACTTAAACAAGAAATTCCTAAATTTTCCAATTGGGTACTCATCGGCGGATACACGGCTGCGTCTGAACCGGTGACTTGATGTCCGAGTTGACGTGCGAGAATTGCGATGCCCGCCATGAAAGTACCACAAATACCTAAAATATGGATGTGCATGAGTTGATGATGTGCTGGAAATGGTGGTGGGATGAACTAAAAATTTTGCGCAATCAGTTGTTCTTTATTTTTAGTTCATCTTAGGTAACTTTTAGAAAGAATAGCCAAAATTTTCATCAAACCGCTGTTTGAACTCATCTAGGCTGAAAAAGTGGTTCTGCGTGCCATTTTGTTCAATCTTCATTGCGCCCATCAATGAGGCAATCCGTCCGGTTGTTTCCCAGTCGATGCCGTTCATCAAGCCGTATAACAAGCCACCTCGAAATGCGTCGCCGCAACCGGTTGGGTCTTTCACTGCGTGAGGTTTTGCCGCGGGAATTTGATAAGTTTTATCGCCGCTGTAAATCATGGCACCTTCCGCACCCTTGGTAATAATCAATCCTTTCAATTGGTTAGCCACTTGTTCTACGGTCATGCCGGTGCGTTCGTGCATTAATTGCCATTCGTAATCGTTAAACGTTGCCCAAGTCGCTTTTTCTACAAATTGTTTTAAGTCGTCGCCGTTAAACATGGGCATTCCTTGACCGGGGTCGAAAATGAACGGAATTCCAGCTTCCGCGAATTGTTGGGCATGTTGTAGCATTCCGTCCCGTCCGTCTGGCGAAACAATCCCTAATTGAACACCTTGCGCTTGAGATATGTTATTTTCGTGGGAAAAATTCATCGCACCGGGGTGAAACGCGGTGATTTGATTATCGTCCATATCGGTGGTAATAAAGGCTTGAGCAGTATAGCTATTTTCGATAATTTTGATGTAATCACGAGAAATCTGGTAACTATCCATCCAAGCTGCATAAGGCGCGAAATCGGTGCCCACCGTTGCCATGGGAAGGGCAGTACCACCCAATAATTTCAAATTGTACGCAATATTGCCCGCGCACCCGCCAAATTCCCGACGTAAATCTGGGACGAGAAAGGAGACGTTGAGGATATGTACTTGATCAGGCAGGATATGATGTTTGAATTTGTCGTGAAAAACCATGATGGTGTCGTAAGCCAATGAACCGCAAATTAACGCTGCCATATTATTCCTTGTGTCTAAGAGTTTTTTGGATGAATATGGTAAAGTATGATGTTTTGCATACAATCTGTCAACTGCAAGCAGATGAATAAGTCGCGCTGAGAGTTGCTGTTTGATGAGCCATCTCAAAAATTTGATTTCAATTGATTGATTTTACAAACGATGATAAAAAATTGTCCGAACGGTTGGCTTCAGCGATAACTTTGTTATTTTTCTTAATCCATTTAAATTTAAAGCTATCCAACCGTATCGTTATAAAAGTGGTAAGTAAAAATATTGGCTTGCTAGGCAACAACTTGTGTATTAATCTGCTGCATCAATGTATTAATATCTGCTTGCGTGCCTACTTTTAGCACCTTGCTCGCTAGTTTCGATAATGCTGCTAAGTTGCTGTTTAAAATGATTTGTTTCACTTCTAAATACGCTTCTGGATTGACACTGAATGATCGTAAACCCAATCCCAATAGTAGGCGCACATAACGGCTGTCACTTGCCATTTCACCGCACATACTGATGGGTTTTGTGACCTTGTTTGACGCATCAATGCTCATTTTAATTAAGCGCAACACTGCCGGATGCAGGGGATCATACAGATAATTCACCGAGTCGTCACAGCGGTCTATTGCTAGGGTGTATTGAATTAAGTCATTGGTACCAATGGATAAAAAATCAACATGGGGTAAAAATAAATCGGTGCAAACTGCCATCGCAGGGACTTCCACCATCAAGCCGAGTGACATATTTGGGTCAAATTTGATGGCATCCTTGCTCAATTCTTGTCGCACTTGTTCAATCAAGCTGATGACTTGTGTCAATTCTTGCAGACTGGAAATCATCGGTAATAGCATCCGGACATTGCCAAACGCAGACACTCGTAAGATAGCTCGTAATTGTGCTTTAAATTCAGGAATGTTGCGTAAACACAATCGAATCGCACGCAAACTTAACGCGGGATTATTCATGTGAGAATCGCTGTGATGGCTTTCTAATTTTGCGAAATCTGCTCCCTGCTTATCTGCCCCCAAATCAAGAGTACGAATGGTAATTGTGCCCCCTTTTAACGCATTGACTACGCGCAAATATGCCTCAAAATGTTCTTCTTCATTGGGGGGTTCGCGCCGGTGCAAAAATAAAAATTCAGTACGATACAAGCCAATGCCATTGCTGCCCACCCGCTTGACTGCGACCATATCTTCGGGAAATTCAATATTGGCATGTAAAATAATGGGAGTACCGTCCGCGGTTGCCACTGGAGCGGATTTGAGTTTTGCCAATCCCGCACGATAGCGTTTTTCTTCCCGTTGGCGAGTGCGGTAGTAGTTGAGAATAAATTCATCAGGGTCGCCCAGCAATACCCCGTGAAAACCATCGACAATGACCATATCCCCTTGTTGCAAATAGGTGCGGGCTTTGTGCAAACCCACAATTGCCGGAATTCCTAAGCTACGCGCGAGAATAGCGGTGTGCGAAGTTGTGCCCCCAAATTCTGTCGCAAAGGCAAGAATTCCATGATGTTGCATCATCACCGTGTCCGCGGGGCTCAAATCATCTGCCAACACAATTGCACCGGAAAGTAGTTCTCCCATCGAAGCTGCGGGAAGTTCGGTATAACCTCGCAAAATTCGTAATACTCGTGCAACCACGTGCTCCACATCTTGCTTGCGACTGCTGAGATAAGGATCATCCATTCTATCAAATATTTGGACGAGTGCATCACATTGCAATTTTAAAGCCCATTCAGCATTACATTGTTTTTCATAAATAATTTGGATAGGAACTTGTGAGAGTGAACTGTCTTCGAGCATTAATAAGTGGGTATCAATGAACGCGGCAACATCGCCAGGTGCGTTTTTGGGGATATTGTCACGAATTCGCGATAATTGTTGTCGTGCGATTTCTAACGCTTCCTTAAAACGACTGACTTCATCTTCAAGGCTTTGCTTGGATAAACTGAATTCACTGACTTCAACCACGTCGTGATCAATGACATAAACTTTACCAATGGCAATGCCTTTTGAGACCCCAATCCCATGCAAACTAAAGCTCACTCGTCTTCTCCAAAACCGCCGCCAATGAGTTCATAAAGGGCTTGCATTGCAGACACCTCATCACTTCCGGAAACTATTATCTCGATTTCAGTACCCTTGCTGGCGGCTAACATCATCACCCCCATGATACTTTTGCCATTCACTTCGCGCTGTTGACGTTTGATAAAAATTTCGCTTTCAAAGCCAGAAGCCAGTCGCACCAATTTTGCCGCAGCTCGCGCGTGAAGTCCGAGTTTATTGACTATCGTAACTGCTTGCCTCAACATGCTAATATTCTTATAAAAGTGACTGAATGTGAGTGTGAATAAGGATTGATGTAAAAATTCATAACGCTATGAAGTTACGCAATTCAAATCTTCTCAAGGGATAGTTTCATTGGTTTTGTTCAGTAACAAAAAGCGTTTCCCAAGATTTAAACAGCATCATTCCAAAACTGTTTGACTGTGGAATTTCGATTGAAAAATTCAGCCTACGCAGTCTTGAATATTACCACAAGATGCGTTGTTCATGTTTTGATTAATGAGAGAAGTTTTTATTCTGCAAGCAAGATATGGTTGAATAATTGGTCGTATAGTGATCTTAAATCATTTGTAGTAAAACAAACGTTATTCAGTTATGAATACAACACTTAATATCTTGGTCAACACAGAAGCTCGATACACTGAGTCTGACACTGCTCTTACATGCATTTAAAGTCTCGCTGATACGGGTCGCGACCATAGTTATTTAACATGATTTCGGTAAAATTTCGTTGTTTGAATTTGAGTTCTGGAATAACATCCGTTTTTGCCTATTTTTCCTTAAGTCAATGGCTTTGACTTTACAGATTCTATTCGACTGACCATGAAAAATCAACCCAAATAGGTTCCCACTTCGGACGAATCATAACAGCGTTCTAAATATATCCGAGCAACTTGATCAGTTGGATTGGTCACCAACACCCGCTCAAAATAACAATAGGCTTCATCTAATACGTTCTCATGATACAACTTAAAGCCCTGCTCAAAATCCGCTAACGTTTGAATTTTCAAATTCTTCACCTCGGGCAAATCGGCATCAAATACCTCATACACCGTTACACCTTTTGACTTTCCTTTCACTTTCACCCGGTCCACCTCACGAATATGATATTTTGACGGATTTTTCAATTTAGAGTAACTGTACTCCGTGATCAGCAAGGAAGTACCATAGATTTTGGTTAATCCTTCAACTCGTGATGCCAAATTCACCACGTCAGAAATTACTGTGCCATCCATTCGATTTTGTCCGCCCACCGTTCCCAACATTAACACCCCGGTATTAATCCCCACGCCAATTTTAATCGCAGGTCGTTCAGGACGTTGGCGCGTTTCATTATAATCATTGAGCCGTACCAACATTGCAATACCCGCCTTCAACGCATCATCGGCACAGCCAATAAACAACGCCATGATGGCATCGCCAATATATTTATCAATAAATCCATTATTTTCAGTAATCGCCGGCTCCATGCGACATAGGTAAGCATTGATAAATTTGAAGTTTTCATGAGGTGAGATTTTCTCAGACAATTCCGTAAATCCGCGAATATCTGCAAATAAAATACTCATTTCTTTTTCAACATGATCGCCGAGCGCGACCTCGATAATGCTCTTTTTATCCAACAAACTCAAAAATTGACGCGGAATGAATCTTTCATACGCTTTATTGAGCAAAAAGAGTTCATATTCAATCTGATCAGAAATTTTCATACGCTCTTCTTCTTCCTGCTTGCGTCCCGTCATATCAAAACCAGTGAATAAAATCGACTCTTCATTTTTAAATTCAATCGGCTGTAAAAAGATCGTGACCCACAGCAAATTTCCATCAATTTTACGCAGTTGTGCTTCATAATCATTGATATAATCGAACCTTGTTGACAGTTCTTGATATTCCTCCGGATTTTCAAAAAATTCCTGCATTTGCCGATTTAACAACGCGCCGCGATTTAAACCGAACAATTTACACGCTTGCTGGTTCGCATAGAAAATTGAGCCGTCAGTTTTACGATAAATTAACAATGGAATCGGAATTGTCTCGGTAATCACTCGAAACCGTTCCTCACTGCATTCTAAAAAATACGAATATTCGCGCAAATTGGCAACCAAGGAATTGAAGGCTTCCGCGAGAAAGGCAATCTCATTTTTACTTTTAACTTCAATGAACGTGTTAAAATCATGCGTCTGAACCCGTTTAATTCCTTCCGTCAAGATAATTACATCTTTTGCGACCCGGCTGATGAAAACGTAGGCAATCGCGGTACTTATCACAGAAAGCAACAGGATCAGAATGATTTGATTGAATATTGCCGTCTTGATTTTGACACCAATACTATACTTATCAAGCCCCACGTGCACATAACCCAACTCGCCCATCAAGATGGGAAAACGGATATCGAATATAGTCCCGATCTCATTGATAAATAACTCTTTAATTTGAGATGACGTGTGCATAGATTCCAAAATAGACGAAATATGACGCTTTCTCGTTTGGGCTGCCAAATGCACCATTATCTGTTCTGGCACACTATTCATAAAAGTATGGGTCGTTATTTCGCCTTGGGTATTGGTGATAACCACATAAACAACCCCTTCCATGCCCAAAAAATGATCGATAACCGTCTGCAACATAACATAATCGGTTAAGAGATGTTCTTGAATAAAAGCAATACTTTGACTGATAGCAATGCCCTTATTTTGATATTCTTGAGTTAAACTTTCGCGCAAATGCCAACTTGAAAACAAGGAAATGCTCACGGTGATGAGTGCGAACAACATCACTTGTATTAATAGTGCTTTTCGCAAGAGTTTTGAAGTTTTCATGAAATCTATGTTGAGGTTTTGGCGGCAAAATGACGAAACTTGACATACGAGCAAAAATAATCGCTTGATTCTCTAACGGTATCGCGGTAAATTATACTTAATAACGAGTTATTCTGGTGAAGGTTGCCTCATTTATTGTGAATTTGAATTTTGACATTACCGAACATTTGCGCGAGAAAATGATGAAAACAGCAAGCCAACCCTTGCAGCGTAGCAATAATCGTGTCAGATAGTATTTCTTCAAACCAATCTTAACATCTTTAGCTCATTGACTTAACTTCATGCTTAAAATTGCGACTTGGAATGTGAATTCTCTGCGAGTACGCCTGCCACAAGTATTGGAATGGCTGCAACAACACCAACCCGACGTGCTGGCATTGCAAGAAACCAAATTGACCGATGCTGCTTTTCCTCACTCGGCATTCAGCGAAATTGGCTATCATGCGGTATTTGCTGGACAAAAAACTTACAATGGCGTAGCGTTGCTCAGTCAGATCGCAAGCCAAACCACAATCACAACTTTGCCCACGTTGGCGGATGAACAACAACGATTTTTAGCCGCGACTTATCCTTTTCAAAACAAAGAATTACACATTGTGAATGTCTATGTACCCAACGGAGCAGAACTGGGTTGCGACAAATATTTTTACAAACTGCGTTGGTTGGAAAGTTTACATCGCTATCTTCAAGAATCTATTCAACAATTTTCAAATATCGTGGTACTTGGCGATTTTAACATAGCCCCGACAGATGCCGATGTATTGAATCCAACCGATTGGATAGACAGCATTTTAACCAGCGACTCGGAAAGACAGGCATTACAACATTTATTCGATTTGGGGCTGTCTGACGCATTCCGGCTGTTTTCGCAACCAGAACACAGTTTTTCATGGTGGAACTATCAAGCGGGAAGTTTTCGTCGCAATGATGGTGCGCGGATTGATTTGATTTTATTGACAAATTCTTTGAAAGCGATGGCGAAGAGTTGTTATATTGATACCGCCCCACGTCGTTTGCCGCGTCCCTCAGACCATACGCCCGTCGTGTTAGAATTGCAAACATTTTGACATTTTTCATTGCTACACTGAACGTTTAGATTTTCTGAAACCGCAAAAATTTGGAAAATCTGAACGCGGTTCAACTCCGCAACGATTTCACCTCAATCTACCTTGATTGCTTAAAATATCACAAAGGCAAGAAAAACTGATGAATTTAGATAAAAACTGGTTTTCTGAAATTAATCCGCAATTTGGTGTTGCGTTTTCTTTACAAATCAAAGAGAAGCTACACGAAGAACAAACCCAATATCAAAAAATTAGTATTTATGATACCACAGATTTTGGTAAATTGATGACCATTGACGATCTATTCATGGTGACAGATCGGGATAATTTCCTGTATCATGAGATGATGTCGCATATCGCCTTGTTTACTCATCCAAATCCGCGCCATGTCGTGATCATCGGTGGCGGAGATTGTGGTACATTGCGTGAAGTTTTACGCCATCCCACAGTGGAACAAGCCACGCAAGTTGAGATTGATGAACGAGTTACCCGATTGTCAGAACATTATTTTCCTAGTTTGTGCGAGTCAAATCACGATCCTCGTGCTAACTTATTGTTTGATGACGGAATTCAATGGATGGCAGATGCACCAGACCAGAGCATTGATGTGATCATTATCGACAGCACGGATCCTGTGGGTCCAGCGGAAGGTTTATTCAATTTAGCATTTTATCGGCAATGTCGTCGTGTATTGCGTGAAGATGGCATTTTAGTTCAACAAACCGAATCGCCGCTGCTACATTTACCGCTATTACAATCAGTTCACCAAGCCATGCGTGCAGCAGAGTTTAAAAATACGCGTACCTTCCAATTTCCACTCTGCACCTATCCCTCGGGTTGGTGGACGGGTACAATGGCGGGAAATGGAGATTTGACGCAATTTCGAGTCGAAGCCGCTCAAAATAAAACATTTGCAACCCAATATTACAACACTGAAATTCATCAAGCCAGTTTTGCGCTGCCGAATTTCATGCAACAAGCATTTTCTTAGTTTATTATGAAAACATTGCTTTCCCCACGCTATCAACTTGCTGAATGGAATACGGAAGTCAATCAAATTTTGCGCTCCTGTGTGCATTGTGGCTTCTGTACCGCAGTTTGCCCGACTTACCAATTATTAGGTAACGAATTGGACAGTCCCCGCGGACGCATTTATTTGATTCACTCGTTACTACAGGGCAATCCCGCAAGTCGTGAAACCCAACGCCGTCTTGATTTGTGTTTGACCTGTCGCTCGTGTGAAACGGCATGTCCTTCGGGCGTTCGTTATGCACAACTTGTTGATATTGGTAGAAATTTATTAGAGCATTCGGTGCAGCGTCCGTGGCAAGAACGGTGGCAGCGGTGGGGATTGCGTCAAGTTTTACCTTATCCGAAACGATTCCATGCGTTATTTACCTTGGGAACGTGGATGCGTGCCTATTTGCCGACTGCACTACAACAAGAAATACCGCTAGTTGAAAAAGTTGAAGTCTATCAACCCACTACCCACGCTCGAAAAATGTTGGTGTTTTCTGGCTGTGTGCAACCCAGTTTAGCCCCACAAACCAATATTGATGCAGCAAAAGTGCTAGACAGTTTAGGTATCACTTTGTTATCATTGGAAAATACCGGCTGTTGTGGTGCGGTGGATGCTCATTTGGGGAAACCGGCTGAAAGTTTGTCGCATATCAAAAAATTAATTGACGCATGGTGGCAGGTAGTGACGCAGGAAAAAATTGAAGCCATTGTGATGACTGCCAGCGGTTGTGCGAGTTATGTGAAGGGATATGATGAATTATTGCGTCATGATCCCGAATATGCTGAAAAGGCGCAACAAATTGTACAATTGACCAAAGATTTAACTGAAGTGCTTGCCCAAGAAGATTTATCACGATTTTCTTGTTCTGGCAATCAGTTACGTCGTATCGCGGTGCATCAACCGTGTACCTTGCAGCATGGACAAAAATTAGCCGGTCTGTTAGAAAAGTTATTGATTCAAATTAATTTTAATGTGCTTCCTGTGACCGATGGGCATTTATGTTGTGGTTCTGCGGGAACGTATTCGATTTTAAATCAATCTATCTCGCAACAGTTGTTGATAAATAAATTGCAAACATTGGAAGCAGATCAACCGGAACTCATTGTTACTGCAAATATTGGTTGTCAAATGCACTTAAAAACTCGTTCAAGCGTGCCGGTGAAACATTGGATCAGTTTATTTGCTGAATTACTCTAAGTGGCGGGCGAGGTGGCTGATGAATCCCGTTGTTAGGATGTTAAAATTACGATGGCGGTGGCAGAACATCATTAAATTCAATTTTTCAATAGGTTGAAGACATGGCTTTTTTACACAAGCAACACAATGTATTACCCGGTTTTCATCTTTCGCTCGGATTCACGTTATTCTATTTAAGCCTGATCGTATTGATTCCATTATCAATGATTTTCTTGAAAACCGCGAGCTTATCATGGCAGGAATTTTGGCAAATCGTCACCGAACCGCGCGTCATGGCTTCTTACCGCCTCACTTTTGGGGCTTCCTTCATCGCTGCCTGTTTTAACGCCGTATTTGGTCTATTGGTCGCATGGGTATTGGTACGTTATTCATTTTTCGGCAAAAAAATCATCGATGCACTGGTTGATCTGCCCTTTGCCCTGCCCACCGCCGTCGCCGGAATTGCTTTAACCGCACTATATGCAAGAAATGGCTGGCTTGGACAATATTTAGAAATTTGGGGAATTAAGGTTGCTTTTACCCCATTGGGAGTTATTGTTGCTTTAACTTTCATTGGTTTACCGTTTGTCGTGCGCACCGTGCAACCCGTATTACAAGATTTAGAATTGGAAGTCGAAGAAGCCGCCGCCAGTTTGGGCGCAAGTCGTTGGCAGACCTTTCGATTTGTGATTTTCCCCAGTATCGCACCAGCATTATTGACGGGATTTGCCCTAGCTTTTGCCAGAGGATTGGGCGAATACGGCTCAGTGGTTTTTATCGCAGGCAACATGCCAATGGTCTCAGAAATTGTACCATTGTTAATCATCACAAAATTAGAGCAATACGACTACACCGGCGCGACAGCAATTGCTACGGTCATGTTGGTCGCTTCGTTTATCTTATTGTTAATTATCAATTTATTGCAGTGGTGGATGCAAGTATCACGCAGGTAAGTTGGTATCTGAATTAGAATTTGCAGAACTTACGGCAATATAGCTGGAGCGAGGTAAAAAGATAATCTGAACCTGTCAAATTTGTAGAAACTTCATAGAGTTGAATATTCTTTTTACGGTGCGTTGACTATATCATCTTACCTGCCCATTGATGAGCGAATGACGAAAAAATTCATAAGACAACTCCGCGTGAGTTAAGGATAATAAATAAAGTGACGACGCGTATTTTAACTATTGTCGAGCGTTTTCAGCAAATTGGCGAACAGAATGTGCGAGATTTGCCGATTTATAATCATAAGTTGCGGGTGGAAGCGATAAATTTTCAACGCTTGACTCCGACAGAATTGGTTGGCGTGTTAATTACCCCTTGGTTTATGGATTTAATGGTGATTCCTGATGAATTAGAGCCTTGGGATATCCATGCCACGGGAAAACGGGTGACGCGAGAATTGCCAGCGAAAAATTATCAATTTATTCAAGGCGGTGACGAAGTATTGGGCAGTTATTTGACCTGTTCATTGTATTCTCCGATGGATGCCTTTGATTATCAAGAATTGGCACAATCTGCGGCATTGACGGCGTTGCATACTGCGTTGACTCCACCCGAACCACCTCCGCCCCCAGAATGTGATCGACGTGATTTTTTGCGAGGTAAGTTCTTGAAATAATTTAAAATTCAGCAGTTGAACAGCAGAATATTTATCGTTATAAAATCCAATTTGGAATCAGAAAATAGCAATGTTGCTTGGATTATCTCACCCATTTGAATCAATAGTTCGGACAATTCCAAAATTATATTTTAATATCAATCAGTTATCGAACTAGCGAAATAATTGTAACTTATTGATTTTAATAAGTAGTTGTGAAAAACTGTCCGAACTGTTGTGAATTACAAGCTACTTTTCAAAATGCCTAATCCACAGCGTCGCTATTCTCACCCATTGAATCTCATTGACTAATATGCTATCCTATTAGGCATCATTCAATAATTTTTACCCATCCCAATCACTGGTTGAAATCATCACAACTTGATTTCGCAGCTCGCTCTCAACTTATACCCAAGAATGAAAGTAAACGACCGGTTGACGCTTGGCGATTACGCCCTGATTTAGCTTAAAAAACTAAATTAGTATCTGTTGACACGATGAAACTCCATAAGTCGTTACGAACAGAAAAAAACAGGTGGTATAATGCTCGCCTTTATAAGCAATTAGTTGAAATTTAAGGTTATTTATCATGGACATGCCTACAGAATCAGAAGTGCTCAGTGGTGCTGAGATCGTGATACGTTCCTTGATAGCGGAGGACGTGGAATACGTGTTTGGCTATCCCGGCGGCACAGTCTTATTCATTTACGATGCGTTGTTTAAACAAGATAAAGTCAAACATATTCTCGTCCGTCACGAACAAGCCGCCGCTCATGCTGCCGATGGTTATGCGCGTGCGACGGGAAAACCGGGCGTGGTGCTGGTCACATCTGGTCCGGGCGCGACTAATTCAGTGACTGGAATCGCGACCGCCTACATGGATTCTATTCCATTAGTGATTATCAGTGGACAAGTGCCTACGACCCTTATCGGTAACGATGCGTTCCAAGAAGTTGATTTTGTTGGAATTACTCGCCCATGCGTCAAACACAATTTTTTAGTGAATGATGTGAAAAAACTCGCGGCAACGTTGAAAAAAGCCTTTCACATTGCGACGACCGGTCGTCCGGGTCCCGTTGTGGTGGATATTCCCAAAGACATCACCGCGCAGATGGCAACTTTTGACTATCCGCAAACCGTTGAAATGCGTTCCTATAAACCAGTGGTCAACGGGCATCCGGGGCAAATTCGGCGGGCGGCTGAATTGATTTTATCTGCTAAAAAACCGGTGATTTACAGCGGGGGCGGTGTGGTATTGGGCAATGCCTCCGAAGAATTAACTGAATTCACCAAGATGTTAGGCTATCCAATTACGCAAACTTTGATGGGTTTAGGCTCATATCCCGCGACTGATCAACAGTTTATCGGCATGTTGGGAATGCACGGCACTTATGAAGCCAACATGGCAATGCACGAATGTGATGTGTTGGTGGCGGTGGGAGCGCGTTTTGATGATCGGGTGACGGGAGACGTGAAAAAGTTTTGTCCCGATGCCAAGATTATTCACATTGACATTGACCCCGCGTCGATTTCCAAAAACGTGCAAATTGACATTCCCATTGTTGGCTCCGTCGATAAAGTGTTGCGGGAACTCACTCGTGCCGTGAAAGAAACCTTGCAAAAACCCGATGCTGAAGCCCTTGCAGCGTGGTGGAAACAGATTGAAGAATGGCGCGCAATCCATTGTTTATATTACGATAAAGGCAGCGACTTAATCAAACCCCAATATGTTATTGAAAAACTTTGGGAAGTGACTGACGGGGCGAGTGGCGACGCATTTATTACCTCCGACGTGGGGCAACATCAAATGTGGGCAGCGCAATATTACAAATTCGTCAAACCTCGGCGGTGGATTAATTCCGGGGGCTTGGGGACGATGGGCTTTGGGCTACCCTCAGCAATGGGCGTACAATTGGCACATCCGGGCGCGACGGTGGCATGTGTGACGGGAGAGGCGAGTTTTCAAATGTGCTTGCAAGAACTTTCCACTTGTAAACAATTTGACTTACCGATCAAAATTTTGTGCTTGAATAATCGTTACATGGGCATGGTGCGCCAGTGGCAAGAAATGTTTTATGACAAACGTTATTCCCACTCTTACATGGACGCATTGCCGGATTTCGTGAAGTTGGTGGAAAGTTACGGTCACGTTGGGATGCGGATTGACAAACCTGCGGATGTCGAAGGGGCGATGCGTGAAGCGTTCAAAATGAAAGACAAATTGGTATTTTTGGATTTCATCACGGATCAAGCTGAAAACGTCTATCCAATGATAGCGGCAGGTAGAGGACAGCACGAAATGATGTTGTCTCCCAATAAAGAAGAAGAATCTATTTAATAGTCAACGACTTGGCGTGATAAATTAGCGAGAGTTTTTCAAAATTTATCACAGCGAGTCGTCATTGATTTGGATGAAATTTATGCGACATATCATCTCTGTACTGTTAGAAAACGAAGCGGGCGCGCTGTCACGGGTGGCGGGATTATTCACTGCACGCGGCTACAACATTGAATCGCTGACGGTTGCCCCGACTGAAGACCCCTCGCTGTCCCGCATGACCTTGGTGACGCGTGGTTCGGAATCGGTGATTGAACAAATTACCAAGCAGTTGAATAAGTTAGTTGATGCGGTGAAACTGGTTGATTTGACCGAAGGTTTGCACATCGAGCGGGAATTATTGTTGATGAAGGTGAAGGCAAGCAACAATAACCAACGTGAAGAAGCCAAGCGATTGGTGGATATTTTTCAAGGGCGTATCATCGAAGTATCGGAAAATAGCTACGTGTTAGAAGTGACCGGGCGCGGCGAAAAGATCGAAGCGTTTATCAAGGCGATTGAACCTTCGTTGATTATCGAAGTGGTACGCACCGGCGCATCTGGCATTGGGCGCGGTAATCGGAGTTTGCAGGTGTAGTTTTTCAACCTGATGGGTAGCAAAATTATTGTTGCCCATCACACAAAAATTTTAAACATCTATGACTACATTAAAACAACAAAGCAATCCCATTTCAACAGGTGGTGGCGGAGTAAATTTTGAAACGAGAGTTCAAGCTGCTTTTACCGTTGTCATGCTATCGGGAGGAGTAGCCCCATGTTTACCTTCTTTTTTGATTACTGGATTGAAACTACAAGGTCGCTACTTAGGATTTCATACAGATGATCTGATTGTACTTGCAAAACACTCCCAAACTGGAGAAGAAGCTAAATTACGAATCCAAGTAAAACTTGATATATCTATTACTGAGGCAAATGAAATCTTTGCAGAGGTGATTAAAAATGCTTGGGCAGATTTTAAAGATGAGGATTTTAATCATAAAATAGATGCCATTGCCTTGATTACACTTCCTCTATCTAAAAATGATATAAATAGTGTACGTCCTATCTTGGAGTGGGCAAGATTTTCTGAAAGTGAGCAGGAGTTTTTACAAAAAATAAATACTGAAAAATTGAGTAGTCAGGGGAAAAGAAGTAAATTACAAGTTTTTAGAGTTCATTTAAAAACTGCAAATGAGGGAATAGAGGTTTCTGATAAACAACTTTGGGAATTTTTAAAGATTTTTCACCTCATTGGTTATGACTTAGATACTGAGTCAGGGAGTACCCTATCTTTACTTTTTTCACTGATTTCTCGATGCTCATCTGAGAATCCTCAATTAGTGTGGTCAAGAGTGCTTGACGCAGTTCAGACAGCCAACCAAAATGCGGGCACACTTTCTGTAGAAACCTTGCCTAATGATATTGTTTCGCTATTCAATAATGCTAAACAATTGTCTTTCGGTTGGTTGGCAGATATCAAAAAATTTAGTGAGCACGGTGATGTGATCTTAGAGCAGATTAGAAGTACTATATCTGATATATCCATTAAACGTCCTGAAATCGAGCAGTTAATAGATTTATCAGAATCTTCTAGTTTTATCTTTATTGCTGGTGAGCGCGGTGTTGGAAAATCTGGCTTAGTGAA
>DYNO01000005.1:0-22160 GCA_020721025.1 Thiomargarita sp.
TTTTTAGCATAAACTTCGGTTTTAAAGATGTCAAAGATGTCAAACCGGTTCTATACTTTAACTCAGTTATCCAAAAATAACCACTCACAGTTTGTTATACCAACTTACCGAAAACGAGCGATTTATGGAACTTTGTACGAAAGTGGGCGTGATACGAACATGGAAAGGTTTAACTCAGGAAGAAATGGCGGCAAAATTAGGCATGTCACCAACGGGTTATGCCAAAATTGAACGCGGCGAAACTAAATTACAAATTCATCGGTTAGAAAAAATAGCGGAAATATTGGAAATGGAACTGAAAGATTTGGTTAGTTTTGATGAAAAAATGATATTTAAAGGTTCATTTCATGGTAAAAATGTTCAATGTCAATATTATATAAGCTCGGCTGTTGAATTAACTCAGGAATTGGAAAACATGCGAGTAAAACTTGAAGCAAAAGATAAAGAAAACCAATTGTTGCAAGAACAAGTCGTTCAGTTAAAAAAATCATTGACTTGATGGAATCCAAACAACATCAAAATAAATAGTTTTGCGTGTTATCAAAATGTTGTGAAATAAATTTCAAAAGTGGCTAATTTTTCTCTAAATACTTGGCAATATTTTTCTCTTCCCATGTGCAGGCATCAAAACCATTGGCTTACTCTAATCTTCCTTATTCCCAAACCTGTCCGAAGTATTGCTTAGATATATCGTTTAATTATGAATCCAAATAAGAAGTTACATTTAATTGAAACGGCAATCAAAGCAGCAGAAGAATTTGAGCAACAGGGAAATATTCAAGAATCTGTGGATGAATATTTGCACGCCGCTGAATCACTCAAGACTCCCAAAGGGAATGAAGCTGATGTAGCCAATACGCTGGGTGAACAACATCCATTAGCAAAAACTATCAGTGACAATTATTTTAAATTGCAGAATGAAGTTGCAGAGTTACAACAGGAATTAATAGCAGCGGAAAAATTCAAATTTTTGGGACAAATCATGACCCAAGTCGCCCATAATATCAACAATCCATTACAAATTATTCATGGCAATGTCACTGGCGCGCTCGACGACTTGAATGAAGGACTTTTCAATGCAGAAACTGAATTACGTCCGTTGTTAGAAAATTTAAAGCAACAAACCGATAGAATTAGCAATCTTATTCAAGATTTCCGTAAGTTAGCGCAAGGAGATCGCAAAAAATTAGAAACGGTCAATTTAAATGAACTCGCAGAACAAGCGGCTGAACGTCTCCATGATCAATTTTTAATTCATAAAATTCAATTGGTTATAGAACCCATGCAACCCGCGCCATTGGCACACAGTAACGCGCTAGTCGTCACCGAGGCGATTATAAATTTACTTTCTAATGCCAAAGATGCACTGACCGGTCAGAAAGCTGCAAAAGTGACACTTTCCACTTGGGAAGATGCGCAAAATGTTGGAATTAAAGTAGAAGATAACGGCAAAGGTATTCACCCTGAGCAACAATCGCAACTTTTTCACACGCTCTATCCGAGTCAAAAAACCGTTGGTTGGGGATTGGGATTATACACTTCCCACCACACGTTAAAGAGTCTTGGCGGGAAAATCGTCTATACTTCTCAAAATCAAGGGGGCGCGTGCTTCACTATCATACTCAAGAAGGCAAGCAATCATGTATAAATATAAGCTGTTAGTCATTGATGATGAACAAGAAATTCTTACTTCTTTTCAAAATTACTTCGGTAAACGTCAGTTTGAGGTCGAAACGGCAAATAATGGTACGGAAGGGCTAAATAAACTGCTCACAGGCAAATTTGATGCAGCAATTGTCGATCTGCGAATGCCTGACATGGATGGAATACAAATCATTGAACAAGCAAGATATCATAGAATACCGACCTCATTTATCGTGCTCACTGGGCATGGTAAATTTGAAGATGCAATTACAGCGATTAATACAGATGTGCAAGGTTGGTTTAGTAAACCTGTTGATATGGCTCGTATTTATCAACGCACTTTAGATTTATGTCGCGGTTACTATGAGGCTGTGCAAGAAGTCATCAGAATCGCAGAGAGTCAAGATCATGGATAATTCTTCAATGCGTTACTATTTCGATAGCAGTGCGTTGCTTAAAACCACCGAACTGATGACTTTCAAACAACAACAGTTGCCTCCAGAACCAAGACGCGAACAATTTACTCAGGATTATCAGCAAGTTAAAGTAACCGTTTTATTAGAGTTTAAACCGCGTGTGGCAGAGCCTGAAATGGGCATTGAATCAGTGAACGAAATTGTGAAAACATACCCATAACATCTGTATCTTTCTCAAATGACCACACTGGAATGTTACGATGTGTTTCGACAAGCCTATCGTGCCAAAAAACTCGGTATTGCGGCGGATATGATGAAGTTGAACTTTAGAAAAATAATTGAGCGATTTCAACTGGATATTCAACAATTCCATATTCTTGATTTGGATGAGCTTATCTTAGGTTCTGCTCATAAGATTTTACTTGATCATGCAGGAGAATATAAAATTGGTTCAAACGATGCGATTCACTTGGCATTTGTTCTTGCACAACAACCACAAATGACGATGGTTACGTTTGATCGAGCGATGAAAAATGTCTGTAATAACTTATCTATTCCCGTTTGTTTTCCTGTTGAATGAAAATCTCAAATCATGGTTATTGTTGAACTTGATTAAACTGGACTGTTTCTGTGCATGGGAATGATTATCGTAACTTATTGTTTTAGCAATCACTATTTTCGTCAATGCGTAACTCTTTAAAGTCTCAAAAAATGCCAGTCTCGGAGGACAAAATGTCTCATCTCATCAGAACACTCCTATTGTTGTTATTTTCATGCGTGCTCGTCAGTTGCGATAAGGCGGAAGAGCAATATCAGCCGCAGTTTGGCAGTCAACCCGTTGCTCAAAAACCAGAATATATTTTCGGCGTGCACCCGCTCCACAATCCACAACAATTGCAAACAGTTTATGTGCCCCTGATTGATTTTCTGAATGCACATATCTCAGAAGTCACTTTTCGCTTGGAGGCTTCACGTAACTACGCGGCGTATGAAGAAAAATTATATGCCGGTAAATTCCAATTCGCGCTCCCCAATCCTTATCAAACCATTCTAGCGGAAGATAAAGGTTATAAAATTTTCGGCAAGATGGGCGATGATGAAAATTTTCGTGGCATTATCTTGGTGCGTAAAGACAGCGGTATCAATCAAGTCACGGATTTAAAAGGTAAAAAAATCAGTTATCCCGCACCTACTGCCCTTGCCGCCACTATGTTACCGCAACATTTTATCCATACGCATGGAGTGGATGTCAACAAGGAGACGGAAAGTGTTTATGTTGGGTCTCAAGAATCTTCGATCATGAATGTTTATTTGAAACAAGTCGCCGCGGGGGCTACGTGGGTCTTGCCTTGGCAAATTTTTTTAAAAGAACGTGCTGATGTCGCCAACGAATTAGAAGTAAAATGGCAGACTTCGACCTTGCCAAACAATGGCTTGGTCGTGCACACCAGCGTTCCCCAATCAATTACGGATAAAGTCTCGCGTGTGCTTTTCGAGTTACACACCCATGCGGAAGGTCAGGCAATTTTGGCGCGGATATCCCTATCAAAGTTTGAAAAAGCCGACGAACAAACCTACCAAGTCACGCGGGATTTTATCCAAACTTTCATTACAACCATTAGACCCCTCACAAATCCATAGAAATGCCGCATCTACTTGATTCTGAACAGCTATTCATCGTTAAAAAATATTGTCTATCATGTTTCTCCAAACTGAAGCAAGTTATCCAATATTACACGCCATTCAGATGGCTCTATCATAACCTTCGTCATTATTGGTATAAATCCATTCGGCGACAATTAATCGTGGGTATTGCCTTGGTTCATGCGGTGCTCATGACAATTTTCGTCGTTGATTTGACTGAAAGACAACGCCACTTTCTGCAACAAGAATCTGTGCAACGTTCTCAAGCCATTGCGGAAATGTTGGCGGCAAATAGTAGTTCGTGGGTATTAGCCAGTGATGTCGTGGGTTTAACCGAAATTCTCAGTCATCAGATGCGTTATCCGGGGTTGGAATATGCCTTGGTGACTTCGATGAGCGGACAGGTGTTAGCCCATACAAATTCACAGTTCATCGGACGCTATCTCACGGATGAATCAAGCGAAAAATTGTTTGTTGAAACAGGAACCTCGCCTGAAACTCTGTTACTCTTTCAAAATAAACATTATTTAGATGTTGCCGCGCCCATTCTTGCTTCGGGAAGACTGATTGGCTGGGTTAAAGTTGGCGTATCGTTAGCCGGAGTGACGCAAAATTTACAAATTGTCACTCGTAATGGTTTGATTTACATGATATTAGCAATCCTGATTGGAATTTTTTTCGCAATTGTCATGGCAAACAGCCTAACCACCGGTTTGAAACATTTACTGTTGGCAATTGAGCGGGTCAAATTGGGGGAGCGGGAAGTACGCGCTGACGAAACTCGGTTAGACGAAATTGGCTATTTGGCTAAAGGTTTTAATGCCATGATTTACGCCGTCAAAGAGTCTGACGAAAAAATGAAGGAAGCAAAACAAGTTGCAGAAGCCGCCAACGTTGCGAAAAGTCAATTTATTGCTAATATGAGCCATGAGTTACGCACGCCCTTGAATGCTATCATCGGTTACAGTGAAATGCTACAAGAGGAATACGATGTTTTAAACCCTGAGGAGGTGTTGTCTGATTTGGGGAAAATTAACACCGCAGGCAAACATTTATTAAATCTTATCAATGATGTACTTGACTTATCTAAGATTGAAGCGGGAAAAATGGAAATTTTCAACGAAACCTTTGATATTCTCAAAATGGTGCGTAATGTGGTTTCCACTATTGAAGTCTTGGTCAAGCAACATCATAATCGACTTGAATTTTATCACGACATTAAAGCTGAACTGATGTATGGGGATTTAACGAAAATTCGTCAAGTGTTGCTCAATTTACTCAGTAATGCGTCGAAATTCACCGAAAATGGAACGGTGCGATTAACCGTGACCACGCTGGAACAAGACGGGATAATGTGGATTAATTTCGTGATTAGTGACAATGGTATCGGCATTCCTCCAGACAAACAACAATTTTTATTTCAAGCATTTAGACAAGTTGACGGCTCGACCACTCGTAAATATGGCGGTACCGGGCTGGGCTTGGTTATCAGTAAACGTTTTGTTGAAATGATGGGCGGCACGATTACCTTGCAAAGTACGCCGGGTCAAGGGACGGCATTCACGGTGACATTACCTACGAAAATTGCCATTCCCCAGCCACAAGAAGAATTACCCATCACAAAAGTTCGTCCCGCGGCTACTCCAGAAAAATGTCCAATGGTCTTGGTGATCGATGATGATGCGAACACATAGGAATTATTGGGTCGATATATTGGCAAGTTGGGATATCGAGTAGTGGTCGCAAATAGCGGAATCAAGGGATTAGAATTAGCTCAACAGATTCAACCAGATGTCATTACTTTAGACGTGATGATGCCGGGCATGGACGGTGTTGACCGAACTGAAAAAAAATCCACAATTACAACATATCCCCGTCATCATGTTATCAATGGTTGCAGATCAGGAATTAGGATATGCCCTAGGGTCAGCGGATTATTTACTCAAACCCATTGAACAGGCTCAAATATTAAGAGCATTGCAGAAATATTGCCCCATGAAGCAAGATAACTATGTGATTATGATTGTGGAAGACGATCCCATGACTTGTGATTTGAACCGGGACATGTTGCAGCGGCATGGGTGGCAAGTGATTTTGGCGAACAATGGTAAAACGGCTTTAGCCTTGGCAGAAAAACAACCGCCAGACTTGATTTTACTGGATTTAATAATGCCAGAAATGGACGGTTTTGAATTTGTGACCCGGTTGCGCCGCCATCAAACGCTTAAAACCATTCCTGTTATTGTGTTAACTGCCAAAGATATGACCCAAGCAGATCGCACCTATTTAACCGACAGCGTGAATGCAATTTTTCAAAAAGGTTCGTATGATCGGGATGATCTATCAACCCAACTACAAGAGTTATTGATGATTACTCATCGGCAATATCCTTGATTCTGCAATAAAATCAACCTATTGTAGGAGTTACGCAGTTCAAAATATAACTTCGATTGAATCAATTCGCATCTTTGGAGTACGAATTTAAACTTGTACTCCCTTAAACTTCATCGAGACTAACCGTTGCAACCAACATTCGCTATGGCAAACTATCAGAATCTTATCAAAGAATTACGCAATAATGCCCGATTACGCATTGGATTGGGTATGATTGCCATGATTCTCGCCAGTTATATTTTTTTACTCTTGGATGAATATCGCCAAAAGTTACAAACCGAACATCAGACCTTGGTGAAACGTTTGGCACAATTGGAAGGGGTGACGCAACAAACTCAGTGGAATCAACGAGCTACTGACACTCGCGGCTTATTGGTGCAATTGGAAGACAAATTATGGCGAGCCAATAGCAAGGGTTTAGCCCAAGCCAATTTGCAAGCATGGTTGGACAGTCAGATCAAGGCGGCAGCAATTACCGAAACTCGGTTGACGATGGAATCTACTGTAGATTCAACCAAGTACGACAATTTGTGGCAAGTCAGCGCGCAAATTAACGGCAATTTTACCGCCACCAGTTTAGACTCCTTGTTACTCGCGTTTACCAAAAATCCTCAATGGGTTATCGTGGATCGACTGGAAATTTACCGCACCAAACCGGCAAAATTTCTCCTTGTAGTTACCGCATTTTTTCAAGCACATGTTTAACTTATGAAACTGATTCCTTCTACCACGTCGCAAATGGCATTGCTGCTCATCGGATTTACTGGGCTCAGCAGTGCGATCATGGTCTGGCTCATTCCCGCGCCCCAAGTGAAAATTATCGCCGAATCTCAAGATGTTACATGGCATTTGCCCACATTGCCCGCCACCAATCCACAAGCCGCTTTCGACAAAATGCGCCAATTGGTTGCATGGGGCAAGGAAGCTGAATTGGGTGATGGAGTAACTACTGTAAATTCAACCAGTTCAATAGAACAGCCCAACAAAGTTACGCCAATCACTTGGAAATTAGTCGGGACTGCGACCAAGGGGCAACAACGGTTTATGTTATCTATTGATTCAGTGGATAAGGAAAGTAAAGTCAAGCGTTATCAAGAAGCTGCGACGCTACCCGATGGCACGGTTATCATGGGAGTGGAAGGGGATCGCATCCGAATTCGCGATAAACAAGATGAATACAAGGTGTTACAATTGTATCAACCGCCGCCAACCACTGAAAAAAAGTAGTTCAAGAGCCATCCAATTTTAGGAAAATACCCAATGCGTACTCAAGTTGAACAAATCAAAGTTAAAAATTTCAAGTTATACAAAAATTTACATCTCGATGATTTACAACAACTGAATGTTTTTCTGGGTGCGAATGGCTCAGGAAAAACAACTTTTTTCAAAATTTTCAGCTTTCTGTTGAAAACCTCTTTGGTCTGAATCAGAATTCACAGAATTTTCAGAATAACGACCGTGATTATTTTTGAGATCATGCTATTCATGAAATTTTCATTCTGGAAATTCTGATTCAAACATGGAATTAACCTAAAAGGGGATTAAAACCGCATTGCCCAACCAATTTCGATTTCCCATTGATCCATATAAATATCTCCCGTTTGTGGACCCGTATTCAAATTGGTACCATGAACAGAATCTTTGGGGGCATACAGCACCGCCGTGCTGATCTCATTTTTTGCATCCAATTTCTTCGTAAAACCAAACGTATAATGTTGAGTCACCACCGCCGGAGCCAACACATTGAATAAGGCTTGACTTTCTGGCACAACCTGATTGGCATAACTAAAGCCCACACGAAATGACAAATCTGGGGTATATTCCCACTGCGCCCCTATTTTATAGATGTTCATGTTTTCCCAACCAAATCCCAAACCCTGCTCTGTTCCTAGCAATGTTTGACCGGGCATGAATACCAAGTCAGCCGCGTTACTGATGGTTTTGATTTTTTTAAACTCAATCCGTTGATAATCAAATGCTAAGGTGAAATCTGGCGTGAATTTGTAGGAAAATCCCAGATCATAGTTTGGCGGAATATCAAAACTGCCTTCTTCGGCAAATAAACCTTTGTATTTATCAAATTTCGACATCCACAATTTCGTTTGATATGAAGCACCTAGATTCAATTGAGGCGTGATTTGTCCCAACCAACCGATACGCACTCCACCACCATAGGACATGTCTTGCCCATTGTTGGTGACAGATTCCGGATGGAGCGAAAATGAGGTGAAGGGTTGTAATCCTTTCGCTTCAAATGATTGGATGGCGATAATCGGCGCGATGCCAATGGAATGTTGTGCATTCAATTTGTACGATAACGGTAACCCAATGAATCCTTGCATTAAATTAATCCCGGTCGGTGTCGTCGCAAGGGTACTTGGCATCATGGGATTTCCGAAATTGGCAAATACCGCCTTGTCATATTCCGTATTCATTCCACCATTGCCGCCAACGGTGATACCGAACGACGTGTTTTCATTGAGTGTTCGATTGTACGCGAAATGAGGTATCAGAAAAAATTGGTTGCTACTTTCATATTGACCGGCGGGAATAGAAGCCGGACCCGTCGGCGGACCCACGGGAGACGCATTATTATCGGCATTGAAACCGCGATTGGGTGAAAACAGGGAAACCCCCGCTTCCATCCGATTGCCGACAAGCACTAAAGACCCCGGATTACTAGCAGTACACATTGCCCCAAATGCCATCGCTACACACGCTCCAGCAATGGATTTAGATTTGGGCCCGTAACCATGCGCCCAGTAGCCATTTGTCGCAGAACTGACTGTGGGAAATAACAACATTGCTGCAATAATCATGGCTGACGGTTTTCTCATGAAAATAGATTCTCCAAGGGGTAGTTTAGAAAGGTAAAATGTCAAAATTTTTTATGGCAAGCTGCAAACAAATACTTGTCTTTTACAGTTATCTTAGCGACAAATTTTAGAATGTAAGACTCCGTAATTATAGCAAAATTGACGCAATTAACAGGTATCGCGGTCATTTCGTTGTATAATAAAAATATATCTGTTCAAAAAATTATCGCTATGTCATCTTATCGGATTCACGTCAAAATTTGCGGAATTACCCGTCCCTACGACGCATTATTAGCCGCACATTATGGAGCAGATGCGATTGGATTGGTATTTTACGCCCCCAGTCCTCGCGCAGTTTCTATTGAGCAAACCCAAGAAATTATTCAAGTTTTGCCGCCGTTTATCACTACCGTAGGATTATTTGTTAACGCGACTGCTGAATTTGTGCAACACGTCCTCGCACAACTGCCCCTCGATATCTTGCAATTTCATGGGGAAGAATCGCCCGAATACTGCCAAAGTTTTTCGCGTCCGTATATCAAGGCGTTGCGAATGAAGCCGGGAACCGATGTCAATGATTTTGCACAACATCATTCCACAGCACGAGCAATTTTACTGGACACGTTTGTCGCGGGGGTACAAGGTGGTACCGGTCAAACCTTTGATTGGAAAATGATTCCTAAACATTGCACAAAACCGCTCATTCTCGCCGGCGGATTGACTCCGGAAAATGTGACGGAAGCAATTCGGGCAACCCATCCTTATGCGGTGGATGTCAGCGGTGGCGTGGAAAAAACCAAAGGAATCAAAGATGCTCACAAAATTTCAGCTTTTATGGAAGGAGTTACAATGACCACAGAATTACATAATCCGCCTTTAGACCTCCCAGATAGTCGGGGACATTTTGGACGTTTTGGTGGGCGATTTGTTGGGGAAACCTTGATGCAACCGTTGGAAGAATTGCGTCAAGCCTATGAACGGTATATGAAAGATTCGGAATTTTTAGCCGAGTTGAATGACGATTTGCATCATTTTGTCGGTCGTCCGTCGCCGTTGTATCACGCAGTGCGTTGGTCAAATTTACTCGGTGGGGCGCAGATTTATCTCAAACGGGAAGATTTAAATCATACTGGCGCGCATAAAATAAACAATACCATCGGACAGGCTTTGTTAGCAAAACGGATGGGTAAAACGCGGGTGATTGCTGAAACGGGCGCGGGACAGCACGGGGTCGCGACTGCAACGGTTGCCGCGCGGATGGGATTTGAATGTGTGGTTTACATGGGTTCTGAGGATATCAAACGCCAAGCAATTAACGTGTATCGAATGCGTTTGTTGGGGGCGGAAGTGCGCGCGGTGGAATCTGGCTCGAAAACCTTGAAAGATGCGTTAAATGAAGCGATGCGCGATTGGGTCACCAATGTCGATGATACTTTTTACATTATTGGCACGGTGGCGGGTCCGCATCCTTATCCGGCGATGGTGCGAGATTTTCAAGCGGTGATTGGGCGAGAAACTCGTGAGCAAATTCAGACGTTAACCGGGCGATTGCCAGATGCGTTGGTGGCATGTGTTGGCGGTGGTTCAAATGCGATAGGTTTATTTCATCCCTTCTTGCACGATGAAAGTGTGGCGATGTATGGCGTTGAAGCGGCAGGAGATGGTATTGCGACAGGAAAACATGCTGCATCATTGTGCGCGGGTAAAGTGGGTGTATTACATGGCAATCGTACCTATTTATTGAGTGACGATGACGGGCAAATTATTGAAACGCATTCGATTTCTGCCGGTTTGGATTATCCCGGTGTAGGACCAGAACATGCGTGGTTAAAAGACAGTGGGCGGGCGCAATACGTTGCCATCACTGATAAAGAGGCATTGGCAGCATTTCATGATTTGACTCGAATTGAGGGCATTATGCCAGCGTTGGAATCCAGTCATGCGTTGGCATACACAAAAAAATTGGCTCCGACTTTGGGGCGTGATAAAAGCATTGTGGTGAATTTATCCGGGCGCGGCGATAAAGATATTCATACTGTTGCGAATTTGGAAGGGATTAAAATTTAAGCGATTTTCATCCCGTTGCAGCTCATTCCATGTCGGGAAAGAATATTTTTCAGAGATTCAAACCTGTCAGGTTTCAGAAACTTGACAGGTTTCATAACCAACAAAATTTTCGACGGCTCGACGACTCAAGGAAAATTTATCATGGCTAAATTTTTAGATACCACCGGTGTTTCGTATTATTTACAACAACTGATTAACAATGCCCATGAACGCTTGGTGTTAATCAGTCTTTATTTGAAAATCAACGAACGCATCAAACAATCGTTGGAAGATAAACACCGGTTGAAAATTGACATTCGGATGATTTATGGAAAAAATGAATTGCAGCCAGAAGAAAATAACTGGTTGAAATCATTAAACAGTGTGCGTACCAGTTTCTGTAAAAATCTTCATGCGAAATGTTATTTGAATGAACAAGAAGCCCTGATCACGTCGATGAATTTATATGAATTTTCTGAAGTGAATAATAACGAGATGGGAATTTATGTAACGAAACAGGAAGATACACAACTGTATCACGACATTTATGCCGAAGTGCAGCGTTTAATCCGAATCAGTGATGAACTTCAGATTTCTGTCGAAAAAGTCATTTCAAACGAGCCGTCGATGGAAACGCCTTCTCCCGCGCCCCTCGTCGAAACCGCGTATTGTATTTGCTGTAAAGTGGAAATTAAACGTAATCCGCGTGAACCTTATTGTTTGAAATGTTATCGCGAATGGACGAAAATTCAAAATTCAACGCAGGTTGAGCGATATTGTCATACTTGTGGCGGTGAACACGCGACATCACTGGTAAAACCAATGTGTTACAATTGTTTCAAACAGTTCAAAACGTTGCTGAATACTAAGACAAAATGAGCTTTGCTCGTTACCAAGTTCAAGTTGGTCATGCGTGTTGGCTTGCACGTCATCTTTGCTTCAAAAAGTTATTTATCATCAACTCTGTGAAAAATAAATGTTAAAACTTTCCTTTGAAAATGAATTTGCAGTGATTAAGTTTCTGAACGCATTGATAACTCAAGATTATATCCAACAGTTGCTGCAAAAAATTCAATTAGAAACGTCGGTTGAAAACAGCGAACTGAGCGAGGGGCAAGCATGGGAATTATCAGAACACCGGTTCCATTAATTTTTGAGCACAACATGATGAATCCTCTTGAAATCATAAAATGCTATTTTTCACAGCAACCTGTAAAAAGAGTGTATCTATTTGGGTCATTCGCAAGAAATGAAGCCACTCCTCAAAGCGACATTGATTTATTGATTGAACTCAATGAAAACGTTGATTTATTTGAATTTGCAACAATGCAATGGCAACTCGAAGAATTACTTAACCAAAAAGTTGATTTAGTATCCACCAATGGTATTTCCCGACGGTTGCGTGCCACTATCGAACAGGATAAATGTTTGATTTATGAAAACAGATAAGGAGACCTCACGAAGTAGAGCTTGAAAAACACGCATGACCAAGTTGAACTTAGTAACGAGCAAGGATGGTTGATTTATATCGTTCCTGCGTAATTATTTGAATTTATAACGTAATTCTACAAATCCCGTCCGCCCACCCAATGGATAATCGCCTTTCATGAAGGAAACCACCGAAGGTTCACGCAATTCAGCATCCAACAAGTTACGCACCCCTATCGCAACATTCCAATGCCAATCTCGCGCCTTTTTATAACGCAAGGTCAAATCAACGCTGAAATTATCATTCATTTTGGAACGCGGATCCGTCGGTAGCCGGGCATAATCTGCCGACCAATATGCCTGTCCATCAACATACCAATCAGGGAGAAACATCCAATCAAGACGCAAGTACGCAGTTTGACGAGGATAATCCGTTTCGCGATATTGCTGAGTTGGCATTTTGATTTGACTTTCAGCATAAGCATAATTAAATAACACACTGGAACGATTGGTAAGTTTCCAGCGCAATTCCACCTCCGCGCCCGAACCTTTCCATTCCCCTTGATTCAAATATTGAGGATAGCTGATATTTAATACCGGTAGAATTTTATCTTTAATATCAAAATGATATAAGCTCAAAGCAACAAAAATATTTTCTTGAGTATGCCAATCAAAAGCCAGTTCGTAAGAATGAATGGTTTCCGGCTTCAAGTGGAGATTGCCATGTAACAGGGGAACATCGAGGTGCATTTCTTGAAATGTGGGCGCACGAAAAGCCTTGCCATACAAAAATTTGGTCGTGAAATGAGGCGTTGTTTGCCAAACCAAGGCGGCACGGGGATTGGTGGCACTGCCAAAATCAGAATAATCATCGTAACGAATCCCGGCAGTCAGTTCCCAATTGGGCGCAAAATTCCAAGTATCTTGCAGAAATACATGCCAATTATCGCGTTGAATGTCATTTGCACCAGAATAGGAGCTATCAGAGAAATCGACTGGGGGACTGCCTGCGGGAATAGGATTGCCCTTGCTATCTTCCCCATAGTTACGCCGATAATCTCCCAAAATGGATTCCTCGCGTGAAGCTCCCACACCGAAGCGAGGTATATGCTGACTCAACCCGCGATAAAATACATCTGTCTCAAAATGCAGAATGTCTTCATGCCACGTAGATTCTTGATAAACTCCATCGGGATAAAAACCTTGAGGCAAGACAGCCCCCGGCGGGTTATACCACAGTTTATCTGATTCCTTCCACTGTTGATAGGAAAATTTAGCCTCCACGTCCCAAAACTCTGCTAATTTAGGATCATGCCATGCAAGATCAGCTTGATACCGCCGTGAATCCACCTTTCCCAATGGGTCTAGCATCAGCACATACATTCCCACTCCCTGATCTAAAATATCAGTATAATCAAAACTCAACCGCCACTTACGCCAATTTAAATCTAAATGAGTATCCAGCTTTTTGGCACCCAAATTCAAAGCTCCGGGCGCGTTAGACATGGGTTGATAATTGGGTAGGGCGCGTCCCATCTGGGCATCAATTAAACTTTGAGTATCTTGGGCAATTGTAGCGTCTAAACCATTGGTTTGCTTGAGTTGTACACTGGCGGCGATATCAACTTCTCCTTGACGACTGCCATGTAATATCCAAGTTTCATAGGTATCATAACTGCCCACTCTTCCGCCAACTTCCAGCCCATCTATTTCTTGTGCGGTTTTGGTAATCACGTTGATCACGCCACTGAACGCGTCCGCCCCATACACGGCTGAACCGGGTCCGCGAATAATTTCAATCCGGGCAATATGTTGTAATTCTGGCGTGAGTTCAAACATGCCTCGATTGCCAGAATAAGGGCTTTTGATGGGCGTGCCGTTGATTAAAAATAACACCTCCGGATTGGTCGAACTTCCAATGCCGCGCAACAAATACACGGGGCGATAATTACTTGTGGTAGCAATGTGTAAACCCGGCACCATGCGCAACACTTCTGCCAAACTGCGCGCCCCTGAAACTTCAATATCTTGGGCGGTAATGACGCTGGTAACTGCGGGGGCAGTCGCGGTGCTCTGAGAGATGCCCGAGGCAACCTTAACTTTCTGTTGTTTCACCAAACCATCGAAGACATCAAAGACATCATCTAAAGCCACTTCGACTTCCAGTAATTCAGAAAAATCTATATTTTCAAGATACTGCATCGCTTTTTCATCTTCAGACAATTCCGTAGCCCATGTCAACGCGTGGCTATACCACAACAGAGCAAGAAAACTGATTTGCACGATTTTATTCATACGTGATTCCACAGGGTTTGACGCAAAAGGCAGGCTACTTGAGCAAATCAGCCACTCGCAGTAAATTAGCATCGGGTTTGAGTTTACTTTCTTTCACGGCTTGCAAATTGATGAAAAATCGAATTTTATTGTCACGCGGGTAGAATTGAATCATGCCGCCGCTGGTTGCAAAATTTTCTAAACTGCTGACAGTCAATACCGGTTTACCACGCAACTGTTCCAGTATCTGGCGAGTATAATTTTCCTCAGAATTACTGAAATACAATAAATGACAAAAATTAAAATTGTCGCCACGTCGCAAATAAGTCACTCGTTGTGGGTTAGACTGACGATTCACAGACTCATTGTGATCTCGCACTAAAATATTTAATGCTTCACCGAAGGGATTTTCCCCAACTATGCAAAGATGCAGTACATCTTCCTTTGTCGCGAGAGTATTCACTGACCACTTGATAAAGGCTGTGAACCCATTGATATATTTTGCTTTGATATGGTATTCTTTCAACTGAGGAATTTCATCTGCATGAATTGAAGTTAATAAAATTATCCCTAAGCATAAGCCGCATAAAATTTTATCGTATCGTTTGAACATTACAAAGAAGTAGGAGATTTGCATTGATGTTCCTTTTTTTCAAAGATGCTATTATTGTAACCTAACCTCGGTATGATTCTCTCATTTTCAGGATAATTGGCATGAGTAACCCGCAACGTGGCGCAGCAAAGACCGCTAAAATTCCAGTTAAAATTATTCCCGCAGAACAAACGTTGAGAAAACCAGAGTGGATTCGTATCAAAGTTCCAGCGGGCGGGGCAGTGACGCAATTAAAATCAAGATTACGCCAACATGGTTTGCATACGGTGTGCGAGGAAGCATCCTGTCCGAATTTAAATGAGTGCTTTTCGGGCGGCACTGCGACATTTATGATCATGGGGGAAGTGTGTACCCGGCGTTGTCCGTTTTGCGATGTAGCGCATGGCAGACCTGATCCGCTGGACCCGCAAGAGCCTGAAAATCTTTGTAATGCAGTAGTTGGCATGAAATTAAAATATGTAGTGATCACCTCTGTAGATCGGGATGATTTGCGGGATGGCGGCGCGGGGCATTTTGTGGCGTGCATTCAAGCGGTGCGTCAGGGTTCACCACAGACCAAAATTGAAGTATTAGTGCCTGATTTTCGCGGCAGAATGGAAATTGCGTTAGACACGTTTCATGCTGCGTTACCAGATGTTTTTAATCATAATTTGGAAACAGTGCCGCGTTTGTACAAGCAGGCGCGTCCAGGGGCAGATTATGCGTGGTCATTGCAATTGTTGCAAAAATTTAAACAACAACATCCTGAAATTCCAACGAAATCAGGCATCATGGTAGGATTGGGGGAAGAAATCAGCGAAGTCGAACAGGTAATGGCAGATTTGCGCGCCCATGATTGCAACATGCTGACCATCGGACAATATTTACAGCCATCGAAACACCATCTACCAGTACAACGTTATGTGACTCCAGAGGAATTTGCATCGCTTGCGGAATTGGGAAAACGTTTAGGATTCAGTCATGTTGCCAGTGCACCGTTGGTGCGGTCGTCGTATCATGCGGAATTACAGGCGCGTGGTGAAAATACAACAGGAGCGGCATAAACCATGCGATTAGATTCCAATGCCCAGCGTAACACGTACCACATTGAGCGTTATGATGCACACAGTGTGGTTGTGAATGAAAAGAGTTATTCGCACAGTTTATTGGTGATGTCAGATTATTTAAGTGATTGGCAGGCTGAAAGTTTTGCCGCGTTGACCGTGGCACATTTCGAGCGATTGCGTACCTTGCAGCCGGAAGTGGTTTTGTTGGGAACGGGAGATAAATTACGCTTTCCCGCCACTGAATTGTTAGCTCCGCTGATTAATGCACAAATTGGGGTGGAAGTGATGGACAGAACCGCAGCATGTCGTACTTATAATTTATTGGCAGGCGATGGGCGAAAAGTAGTCGCGGCGTTGTTGTTTCAGTGAGTTAGTTCCTGCGTACTTTCAACCGAATTTTGATTCCAATTCCCACTTTCATGGGAACAGAAATAACAATTATTAATAATCAATAGATTAAGATTTTCTATCGCAACCTATTGATTAACCATGAACGGCTTATCGCTGCGTCAACAATTACTTGTCGGCTTCTTTTTTAATCGCTGCATCGCCCGTGGTCACGGAGTGTTCAACTTTCTTACCCACATCTTGCACAATGTTGCTCGGAGGTGCAGCAGGAGCTTCGGTTGGCTTTTTCGCATCTTGTTTTGCGGCGGGAGCACCCGCGGTTGCAGCTTCTTTCTTTGCTGGAGGGGGAGCATTTTCGCTACAAGCCACCAATCCTAAGGCGAGTAATACCACGAATCCGATTTGCTTTATCATAAATACCTCGTTGTTTTACATCGTTTCATTGTTAATCATCTGCTAGAACAACAATGACAATTGTTCATATTGCCCGTGATTAACTGTTCATTTCATGCAGTTTAACACGAAAAAACACATTGTACAACGAATTTAACAGGGACGATCATTTCTGCGTCTGAAAATCATTCCAATTCGCCACCGATTGAATTTTAACAAATGAAACGTTTTCAGAGCAGAATGATTGTGTCCTGCCAACAACTTGATTATTCGTCAGTTTCAGTCGGCTTATAACTGGTCACTAACTGATGCTGGATTTGCGTAGGCACTGCTTCATAATGGCTGAATTCCATCGTATAAAACCCATGTCCGCCCGTCACAGACTTCAATTGCATCTGATAGTTACTCAACTCACTTAACGGCACCTCAGCAGAAATCGACACCATTTTTGCAACTTGAATGTCCGATCCCAAAATTTTGCCACGCTTCACGGATAAATCGCCGGTCACCGTCCCCATCGCTTCTTCTGGAACTGTCACTTCAATTTTCATTATCGGTTCTAAAATCAATGGCTTGGCTTTATTAATTGCTTCAATAAAGGCTTTTTTCGCCGCGGTGACGAAGGCAATTTCTTTAGAATCAACCGTATGATATTTGCCATCATACACTGAAACACGTATATCTTGCAAAGGATAACCCGCGATTGCCCCCGTTTCCAATATGTACCGCACCCCTTTTTCCACCGCAGGAATAAACTGTCCGGGAATCGCACCACCCACCACATCATCGGAGAATTCAAAACCACTCCCTCGTGGCAACGGTTCAATTCGCAAGAAAACCTCGCCAAACTGCCCTGCGCCACCGCTTTGTTTTTTATGACGATGATGCCCCTCGGCGGCGATACCGATCGTTTCACGGTAGGGAATTTTAGGAGGACGGGTATTCACTTCGACATTATACTGCTTTGCCATGCGTTCCAATGCCACCCGCAAATGCAATTCCCCTAAACCACGCAATACCGTTTCATTCAACGCAGCATGATGTTCTACTCGCAAACAAGGGTCTTCATCGGCAATTTTTTGTAAGGTCGCATTGACTTTTTGTTCATCACCCTGCTTTTTCACCTCGACCGCCAAATTGTACATCGGTTCGGGAAAAATGAGCGGCTCAATGTGAATAAAATCCTCATCATGCGAATCATGCAACACTGCATCGAACTGTAATGCGTCCACTTTTGCCAACGCACAAATATCGCCCACAATTCCTTGTTCTACCTCAATTTGTTGCTTGCCTTGCAGTTTAAACAGATGAGAAACTTTGAACGGTTTGCGTCCATCACCGATGAACAATTGGCTATTATTACTGATAGTGCCCTGATGAATCCGAAAAATACCTACTTTACCGACAAAGGGGTCTGCCATCACCTTGAAAACATGGGCAACAACGTGTTTAGAGGCATCGGGTTTGACCAAAAAGGGGGCATCCGTGCGACCTTCACCTTTAAAAAATGGACGGGGATTACCTTCTAAGGGATTAGGCATCAATTTCGTCAAAATGTCTAATAATTCAGGCACTCCCGCTCCCGTTCGCGCAGACACAAAACAGATAGGAATCAAATGACCTTCACGCAAGGCTTGTTCAAACGGAGCGTGCAATTGTTCAGGGTTGAGGCTCTGCCCCTGTTCTAAATACAGTTCCATCAACTTTTCGTCCACTTCAACCACTTGATCAATGATTTGAGTGTGTGCCTCTGCCACAGAACTGAAATCAGCCTCGCCACTGGGATTAAAAAAACAATCAACCACTTGCGTGCCGCGTTGTGCTGGTAAGTTGATCGGCAAACATTCCGGACCAAACGCTTCTTTGATACTTGCCACCAGTTTGACCAAATCCGTCTCTTGTGCATCAATTTTATTGATAATAATCAAGCGACATAGATTGCGTTTTTCCGCTTTTTCTAACATTCGACGAGCAATAATGTCAATACCTGTTTGGGCATTTATCACCACCGCTATCGTTTCCACCGCGTGAAAAACACTCAAGCTATGTCCTAAAAAATCTGGCAAGCCCGGCGTATCAATCAAATTGATGTGTTTATCCTTCAAATCAAGGCTGGCAACAGTGGCAGTAAGCGAGTGGATATAAGATTTTTCCATTGGATCACAATCACATACCGTATTGCCATTTTCCACTTTCCCCTGACTTGGAATCGCCTTGGCGTGATAAAGTAATGATTCAGCTAACGTGGTTTTTCCCGCGCCACTCTGTCCCACCAGTGCAATATTGCACAAATCTTCGGTCTTATAATGTGGCATGATCGTTCTTCTTATTGTTGTTTGGTTGAGGAATGATTATAGCAAACGCGATGTGCGACTTTGAAATTGCAATTTAAAGGTTTGCGATGGTAAATTTTGGAGAAATCCTGAATAATTTGAAACTTAAGAATCATGTGACGTGATAGAGCGAATGAGTTAGAAATTTGGGTTAATTAAGTAAATTCCGTGAATGACGGTTCAGATAATTGTCTGAATCAGAATTTACAAAATTGTAGAATTTTTAGCTCGTTACCAAGTTCAAACTTGATAAATTAATTGACGAAATTATTTAAACTGATTATTTTGTCCCGCTTTTTGTTGATGCAGATGCTGTTGTATTTCATAATCAATTCGCAGCAGTAACGCCAACATTAAACAGGTCACAATCATACTCGACCCCCCATAACTCATAAAAGGCAGGGTTAAACCCTTGGTCGGTAACAACCCCATGTTCACACCTAAATTTATACTTGTTTGTAATCCAAAGGTTAATCCAATACCATAACCCACATAAGCTGAATAGTGTAATCCTTGGCGTTCTGCTTGTATGGCAATTGCGAAAGCACGCAGCACAATAAATCCAAATAAACCAATGACTAACACCACTCCGACCAAGCCCAATTCTTCAGCCAAAATAGCAAATAGAAAATCTGTATGAGCTTCAGGAAGATAGGTTAATTTCTGCACACTATTGCCCAACCCCACACCCCATAATTCGCCTCGTCCGATAGCGATAAGTGCTTGAGTGAGTTGAAATCCTGAGTTGAACGGGTCTGCCCACGGATTCATGAAGGCGGTAAGGCGTTCTAACCGATACGGTGCGAGTAAAATTAGTAAACTAAGGGTGATGCTGACAATGAACACCCATAATACAAACTGTTGGATCGGCACGCCCGCTAAAAATAACATGCCAAGTGCAGTCGCAAATAACACAATTGTCGTGCCGTAATCGGGTTCAAGTAAAATCAAACTGCTGATAAAAATTAAAACTGCCATCGCATTGATAAAACCGCGCAAAGATTCGCGTACTGCTTGACTGCGACGAATGAGATAGCCACTGAGATATAAAATCATCAATAGTTTAATTAATTCAGAAGGTTGAAAATTGAATCCGCCAAAATTTAACCAACGCATACTGCCATTCACAACGTGTCCCACGCCCGGAATAAGCACTAAAATCAATAAAATAATTCCAAAGAGCAATAAAAATACGCTGAGGATACGCCACAGGTGAATGGGAAAAAATAATGCAATGATTGCTAAACTGAGCCCTAATCCGGTATAGTGCAATTGTTTCCAAAAATAATGAAGTGGATCAGCGAATTGCTTTTGTGCTAAGGTCATTGAAGTGGAGGCGACCATCACAAGACCGAGCAGGAGTAAGATGAGACAGGCGAAGATTAATTTTTTATCGAAGTGTATTATGAATGGCGGCATGATGCGAGAAGAAAATACTTGATAATCGGAGTCACACAGTTCAAATCTCTATTTATTCAAAAAGTTAATATTTCGACAGCTTTTTAGGTATTTGAATAAAATCAAGTGATTTAACTGCGTAACTCCTCAGTTCACCGCATGGTTTAGAACGGTCAAAATAAGACTACTTTACCGCCGCCAAACTGGAGGGAACTAATTCAAATTGATACGTGGGTTGGGTGCTAATCAAGCGTAATTGTGCCTGATATACTTCAATTATCCCCGTGGCATTTGGAATTTCGACCGCTGGAATGTCTAATAAACTGGTTTCAGCGGCAAAACGTGGACGTTTCATCGAGGCGGTGGCTTGCAAACTCACACCTTCTGGCGGAGTTAATTGGCTGACCCAACCAACGGGTATATCGCAGGGGGTCGGGAACGCAACCCAACGGGCTGTGACTGGATGTTGTCCATAAGCAATCACTTCCGCACATACCATATTCGGATCACCCTGACTGGTGGCATTGACGGTCAGTTGATAATTGTTGGAAGATACACCTTGAGGATTGAGCGAATTTACTCGCAAGTAATATACACCGGCAGTCAATGGTAAACTGGCAGGTAAACTTGCGGAAGTCATTGTTTCTGTCATATTCACTGATTGTAAAGGAACATCCAAACTTTGGGAAGAAAATAACGTCAGTGTCCATCCCAATGTGGAATTTACCCCTGGATTGTCTTGATTTAATTTGATTGACACCAAATCGTCGGCAGTCAAACTGAAGCGGTAATAATCAACTTCAGAGGTATAGGATAAATTTCCGACATAACGTTGATTGAATTGCGCGATGGTAGCATTCGCAGGGGTTTGATTCGGAGATTTTTCAAAATAATCGCCCTTCTCAAAAGTTGCTTTCAAGTTATATGGAGTCAATGCCGGATTTTGTGGATTCAACGAGGAAATTTTGATGTAATAATCTCCCTTGCCTAAACCTTGTTGCACTGTGCTTGATAAGGCTGTTTCTGGTGCTAAAATCGTGGCAATACCATGTGCCAAGTCTTTTCCTGAATACAAATCCACGCGCCAACCAATGCTGGAATCGGTGCGCGGGGCTTTTTGAGATAACTCCAGCACGATATTGCCAGGATCACGTAAAGAAAATTTGAAAAAATCCACATCTGCGACAGAATCAAGGTTTTTTTCTACCGATTTTCCCCCCATTGAAAATCGATTTGCTCCTTGAGGCATGTTGTCAGTTTCATCGGTCGTGGTGGCTGGCGGGGTTTCCGTCGTTGGTGGAGGGGTTTCCGCCGTAGGTGGAGGGGTTTCCGTCGTAGGTGGAGGGGTTTCCGTCGTTGGTGTGGGC
>DYNO01000005.1:22260-37266 GCA_020721025.1 Thiomargarita sp.
CGTAGGTGGAGGGGTTTCCGTCGTAGGTGGAGGGGTTTCCGTCGTTGGTGTGGGCTCATCTGCGGCAAACAGGGGGGCAGACAGACAAGACAGCGTGGTCAGCAAAGCTCCTATCATGATCTTGCGATGATAAAACATAATCAAATTCCTTTATTTTTAACATGTAAAAACTCACTTCGTATCCTCAACGATGAACGGGGAGTGAGTAATGATTTATTAAAACAGTGATAAACAAGCGAACGCTTATTCTTAGGTGAGACGACAGACTTTATTATCTTGAGGTAAATCAAATAACTACAATTCAGTTCATTATAAACGATTGACCGGCGATAGATCGCGTGACTTTAAGATTTGTGACAATTCCCCGACTTCTATCTTTACAACAGTTCAGATAGTTTTGAAAATTTATCTTAAATATCAATTGATAAGTGAATTAGCACGGTGTTTTCTAACTTTTTGATTTCCACGATAATGCTAAAAAACTATTTTCCTACGTTGAGCGAACCAACAGTTTGGACAGTTTTCCATAACTACTTATTAAAATCAATAAGTTATAGCTACGGCAACGTGAAAAGAATATTCAAAACCTGACAGGTTTAGATGAGCTAATTTGATAAGTGATTGATATTAAAATATAATTTTGAACTGTCCGAACTATTGTGAACATCAAGTGAATTAATGAATTGGCACAGTCAAAAAACTTTCGATTGAAAGTGAATCTTTGGGGCGAGAGAAGAAAAAACCTTGAACATGGTTACAACGTGCGGATTCTAAAACTGAAACTTGAAAATCACTTTCCACGCCTTCCGCGACCACATTCAAATTAAAGGCTTCTCCTAACGCGACAATTGCCCCAGCAATTTGTACAGGTCTGCCACCGGGTGCGTTCATTTCTTGAATAAAGGCTTTGTCGATTTTTAGCGCGTCAATGGGGAATTTCTTGAGATAACTCAATGAGGTATAACCCATGCCAAAGTCGTCAATATAAAGCAACACATTTAAACTTTTAAGTTCATTGAGCACCCGATACATGCCATCTGGGTCTTGCATCATCGCAGTTTCCGTAATTTCAATCCGACAACTATTTCCGGTCACCCCAGTTTTTTCTAAAATATCTTGAATTTGCTGCACCAAACGCGCCTGACGCAATTGTATCGGAGACACGTTAATATTGATGCCTAAACGCTTATGGTGAGGAAATTTGTTTTGCCATTCCTTCACTTGCTTACATGCCGTTTCAAACACCCACAGTCCTAACTCTTTGATTAAACCCGTTTCTTCCGCAATGGGAATAAATATATCAGGTGAAATAAAACCTTTCTCCGGATGATTCCAACGAATTAAGGCTTCTAAACTGACGGTATGACGATCTTTCAACGAGATAATCGGTTGATAATACAACATAAATTCGCTATTTTCAAAAGCGCGACGCAAATCTGATTCCATTCGCAATAAATTCAACACGTTGGCGTGCATTCCCGGCTGAAACACCACCGCCTTACCCCGTCCCTGCTTTTTCGCTTCATACATTGCGATGTCTGAATCACGCAAAATCTCACTGGAATTTTTGTAGTGAGGGGTCGCGATTGCAATCCCGATGCTGACAGTGGTATTAAAATTTTCATTATCTAATACATACGGATAACTCAATTGTTGCTGAATTTTCTCAATCCGCCTTTCCAAGGTCAAAACATCAGGAACGTCTTGAAACATCAGGGCAAATTCATCACCGCCGAAACGTGCCACAACGTCATTTTCCTCACTTCCATGCACTAATAGACGTTTTGATACTTCAATCAAGAGTTTATCACCGACCAGATGCCCCATGCTGTCATTGACTATTTTAAAACGATCTAAATCGGCAAATAAGACGGCTAATGGAATGGTTTCGGATTCGTTGTCAATTATCAATCTACGCAATACTTTATTTAAACGTTTGGTAAATTCTGCCCGATTTAATAATCCCGTCAATTGGTCATGGGATGCGTCATAACGCAGTTTTCCTTCAATTTTTTTGCGCTCAGTGACATCTTCGATAATGCCTTCGTAATAACGAGTTGCGCCCTGTTCATCTCGCACTGTTCGAGCGGTTTCATTAATCCAAATAATCACGCCGTCCCGACAACGGGCTTGATATTCAAAGTTTTTTACTTTCGATTCGGTTTCAAGCAAGCGCATGAATTTTAAGCGTTGTTCTGAATCAACATACAATTGATGCTGTAAGTTGGTCACTTCTGCTAACATTTGTTGTGCAGAATGATAACCAAAAATCCGCACAAACGCAGGATTCACGCTGAGAAAAAACCCCGTGGGAGTACATTGATAAATCCCTTCCATTGCATTTTCAAAGATTTCGCGATATTTTTGTTCTGCTTCGAGCTGCGCCATTTCTGCACATTTTCGCTCGGTAATATCTTCGATCATGCTGACAATAAACGGTTCTTTGCTGTCATGCACCACTGAGCAATTTTGATTCGTCCACACTTGCGCGCCGTTTTTACAACGATATCGCTTGCTCACCATGTAGTTATCATATTCCCCGGCGACAATATCTTGCAACGTGCGAATGTCACTATCGGCATCATCAATGTGGCAAAAGGAGCGGAGCAAACGACCTTGCAATTCTTCATGTGTATAATCAAGCAGTTCCTGCAATGCCTTGTTACTGTCAGTGATACGTCCTTGTAAGTCTAATTGGGCTATACCCATCGCTGCTTCATTGAAAATCGCTTGAAACCGTCGCCGACTTTCGTCCAGTGCGTCGTTGAGTTCCTGTAAATTTTGCGTGCGATTTGCCACCAATTCTTCCGCCCAATGTGCCCGCGTGATAACGATTTTGAGATAGCGAAATACCCCAAACGTGAATAATAAGCCAATAATCAGAAATCCCCATGAGTAACTCAAATTAAAGTTATCTTCGCCTTCCAGTTCATCAAGAGAAATCTGCCATTGCCGTTCTCCAAATTCAATATTGGCGTGAACTAATTTTTTGATATCATCGGGTTTATCGCGTATCCATTGGGGTAAATAGACGTTTTGGGGCTGTTTTGGAGTTGTGGTATCGGTAATGTGTAAAAAAGTGCTGGTCTTATAGCGGGGTGGGCGCAGCACGTCATGCACCAAATTGTCAACAATGACGGTCAATGAGGCAAAACCTTTGAGAGCGGTTTGACGCTGGGCGGGGATATTTTCGACATCCACTTTGTTATTGTAAACCGGCAGAAAAGCACGAAATCCCGGCTGAATACCATTGGGTGTTGCAATGGGTAAAATAGTGCTAATAATCAACTGCATCTGCCGCGCAGATTTTTCTAGGGCGAGGTTGAGAGCAGGATTGACGCTGACATCGCAACCCATATTTTCAGTATTGTTGGTGCTGGGTTCGACGTAAATCGTGGGGTAGTATGCGTCGCGTGGGGGCAGTGGTTGTTTGTTCTCAGGATTGCTACAATCCAAAATGTCAAACGCGGCAAGACCCTGTTTGCGTATCTCATGAATAATTGCAGTTTTTTGCGAATGAGGCAAGTAGCCAATCCATTCGACCGATTGAATACTAGGAAAATCAAAGAGATCACGTTTAATAAACGCTTCAAAATCGGCGTAAAATATGTTGTTATAGACGTTGTGTAGGCTACGAATGGAGTGCAGCAGATTGGTGAAGGTTGAGAATGTTTGCCGCAACGAACGCACGTAAATATCAACTTGGCGTTGCTTGTTTTCTAATAATCGTTGTTGTTCAAGTTCTTTAACATAAGCAAAAGCCCCCAGCGATAATCCAATACCAATGACTACCACAAGTACGAGTGAAATATCAGCTTTTTTAGAACGATGAGATAACATAGTGAAATCGGCAACCCGTGATTAACATGACAAGTTTCCACAGATAATAGGTATTGTGTGCGTTCATTGATATGATTTAAGTTGCGTTCAGGGTTGACCAAAATTTTGCGAATCAAGCTCAGATCGTCAAGCGTTTTGGTCAAACCGATGGATTTCACGACAGACAATGCTAAAACGCTATTTTGACCGCGTTAAAAATTCTTGAAACATTAGATTTTTAATTTCAGATATTCTAACATAAATTTTACAATTTCATCGGGATGATTCATATTGAATACCGGTAATCCCGTTGGGATGGCATGAGGAAGATCGGTCGCGACGGCAATAATAGAACTATCTTCTGGGAATAGCAAGGGATGTCCGAGGCTGGGACGGTGAATTTCAATTTTCGGAAAATGTTCATGTTTGAAACCTTCCACCAAGATCAAATCCAATTTTTCCTGAATAAGGTGGGGCAGGACGTGATCTAAACGCGGCTCGTCGGTTTCTCCTTCATTTTCAACCATTAACGCCCAGCGATAACGGGAAGCCAGCAACATGTGATCCGCCCCCGCCTTACGCAAACGATAGCTGTCTTTGCCGGGTTGATCGATTTCAAAATTATGGTGCGTGTGCTTTACCATACCAATTTGCAGATGTTTGGCTTTTAACAATGGCAACAGTTTGAGTAATAACGTTGTTTTCCCCGTACCGCTGTAGGCAACAAAACCCAGAATGGGAACTTTCGCAGTCGTAACCATGCAATCCTCAAAGTGTTTATTGTTGATAAATTTTACTTATTCTACACGAGAACTATAGCAAAAGATTTTTCAAATGAGATTTAAACTCGCCGTTCTCTTGGAACAGTCGCAACATTTGAAATCACGCGGCGATCTCTTTGAACGATTGGAACACCCAGAAGTTTTCAACGCGATGTTTTTAATCGAATAACCGAATGACGGATAAAGATCACGCTTGACTTATTGACCGTTATCGGGTCTAATAGACAGCTTACGTTGGAACGGAGAGGTGTCCGAGTGGTTTAAGGAGCACGCCTGGAAAGTGTGTGTACGCCAAAAACGTACCGAGGGTTCGAATCCCTCTCTCTCCGCCAGTTTCTATGATTATGGTAGTCGTGTCGGTTCTCTCGCATCATAACACTGTGAACCGTGTCAGGTCCGGAAGGAAGCAGCACCAGCAGTTGAGTGAGTGCCGAGATGTCGCTGACAAGACTACCGCCCCCTAATCTATTTGTTTTAATTCATTTTCTGGTCGCAAGTTGATATTTGACTTGTCCTGCGATTTGACAACGAGCAATCTGCCAATTGAGTGGCAATGTGATATTTACTTCCTTCCCTGATTCAAGATAAATTTGCGTATGTTCCCGTAACCATCCCCGCTGTTCAAGCAGATGGCAACACGGCTCCAGCAATTGCGCGGCAAACGGTGGGTCTAAAAATACCACGTCAAACGGCTGTGGCGGCGTGTGGCTGAGAAAATCTACGGCATTGGTATGAATTAATTGAATTTGATGGTCGGGAAAATCTGCCAATTGAGTCGCCAAAGTTGCAATAATTTCAGTATCTTGCTCGATTAAAGTCACCGATTGCGCCCCCCGTGAAAAGGCTTCAATCCCCAAAATTCCCGTTCCCGCAAATAAATCTAAACAACGACTGCCGTGAATTTGCCATTGTAACCAATTAAATAGCGTTTCTCGCACCCGATCTGCTGTCGGACGTAAACCGGGTTTATCCAACACGGTCAATTTCCGCCCTCGCCATTCCCCCCCAATAATTCTTACTTTACCCAAGTTTGTCGATTTGTGACTGGTAGAACGCACGAGGTTTCCTAAATCAATTTAATTGCTGGGTTGACTCGACTGGTAGTTCAAATAAAATTTGCAAAAATTCTTGCACTGCTTTGATTCTGGGGAGAGATAACGTTGTTGGTTCTCTTAGCCAGCGATTATCTTGAATCGAAACTTGAACGGATTTTCCGGGCTTCATAATCGTTGCCATTGTGCCGATAATTGCTTTATTTTTTCCTGCGTTTTTGAGTTCTTTTAGCTCAGAGGGTTTAAGCCCTGCTTTTTCTTTTGCTTCGCTTACATAGTCTCGTGCCAATTTCAATAAATCTGGATACACTACTTCTGCACTTTCAAGTAACAAATTCTCAAGTGTGCCAACAGAAGAGTTATCAGGTAAAACAAAAACGCCAAAATTTGGTTGACCTTGTTTAATCATACCGATTGCTAGAGGTTTTATCATAGGTAACTTTTTTGCTAACTCTTGCGTAATTTCTGCATAACGCTGATTAGCTGAAATTTCTGAGTCGGCATCTAATAATATTCCTAATCCGGTAATACCATTTAGACCGAGTATTGCTATATTTTCTTCCATCCAATCAACTAATTGCGAATCGCCAGTTGCGCTATGAATAGCAATAGCATGAGTTTCGCTTTGAAGAAATACCGGAATTGGCATCCGTTTTTGAATGTCATCATCCTCTAAAGGATAACTTTCTGGAATCAAGTTATAAAAAAATTTATCAAGGTCTTTTTTATATTGGATGCGTTTTACGCCCAACGGACTTAATAAACGATAAGCAAATTCGACATCGTGAGGACCTTCAACCACTAAATAACCATATTTACGCATGAGCTATCTCACATCCAGACCACGTTTAAAGCGCAAACGATGCAGTAAGTCGCCTGAAAAGCGTTTGTTTTCTGTCCGCTCTTCCGTTTGGCTGAGTTGATAAACAACAATGTCATCTTGCTCTGAGTGGGCAGAAATCAGCGCGTCTAATGCTTCCAAGCTGTGCGTTGTGACAAACAATTGAACTTCAAGTGTTCGTGCTGCTTCAACCAACCAATTGAAAACATTGGCTAATGCAGTTACGTGAATTCCTGCTTCAACTTCGTCAATGAATAAAATTCCACCTGCTTTAAGCGATAACAGCGTCGTTGTCAAAAGTATGGTTCTCCGCGTCGCATCACCAAATACGGATAAGGGAGCTTCACCCAATTTGCGATGTTTGATATAAATTGCAGGTCTATCGCCACTAAATGAACCAATACGAACTGCTACGATATCAGAATCAAATTTTCTCAGTAATTCGGATACACTATCATCGTCAAAAAGCTGCTCAGATTGGGAGCGTAGTTGCATTCTATTAATTTGATATGAATAAGGGCTTAATGTTTTAGATTCAAGGAAATAAGTCTGTTTTTTACCGAAGAATGTATTTCTAATTTCCGTGACTTTAAAAGTTATGTCTGGCTCCACTTCCAATGTTGAATCAGATTTTAACCATGTTGAGGAATGTTTGATTTCTGCACTACGAGTCATTATTTCTTCCACTCTTTTTTCTACATTATCCATTTCACTATCGTTATCAAGAAGTTCTTCAATGATTTCTGCAAACTCCCTATATTTAACATTGAGTTCTCTTAGGGAGAAACTGCCTTCGCATTTAAACTGACAACTGGCTTCGACGAACGTGTGGTAATCAGTTGGTATTGTTTGGGAAAAACACCAACGTAACGATTGTACTATGGTTTCATCAAGCCTGCCAAAATCACGGCGACGCACCATCCGCACCCATTCTTGTGGATTCTGCGGCTGACAAAGGACAGATAACGCTTCCAACACGCTTGTTTTTCCACAATTATTACTGCCAACCAGAATATTAACTCGTCCTAAATCTTTTAAATTAAGCGAACGTAACCCACGAAATCCATCAATTTCGACTTGAGTCAGTGAAAGTGCTGTCATAGAAAGCCCCAGAATGTCTTTTCAGTTTAGTGGATTAAGATAATATTGCTTGACAAGTTGGTACAATTGAATCAAATCTAAGTTACATTTTGAACTGAATTACTGTAACTAAAAACGAATCACTTGATTGGTCAATGCGTCACGGATTTCGCTGGGACGGGTTTGATCGCCCACTTCACCAGACAGGATATAATCAATTGAATTTCCGAAAATTTGTTGCACTTGAGCGGCTGTTATTGCCGGAGGTTGAGTGCTAACATTGGCACTGGTGGAAATTAACGCCCCTCCCCATGCTTGACATAATGCCGCCGCTTGGGAATGTGCAGTTACTCGGACGGCAATTTTATCGGAGTTTCCGCGTAATAATTCAGACACTTCCGGACGCGCTGGCAATAGCCATGTCACTGCTCTAGGATATGTCGTTTGCACTCGCTGCAAAATTTCTGCGGATAACGGCAAAATAAAGGGAGTCAAATGCGTAAATTCTGCGGCAATGAGAATCAATCCCTTGTGCCATTCGCGTTGTTTAATGGTAAGTAATCGGTTGATTACATTCAAATTATGCGGATCACACCCCAATCCATACACCGCTTCGGTAGGATAGGCGATAATTTTCCCAGTTTTTAAAAATTTTACTGCGGTTTGGATATCTGCATCCATCATCAAACCTCACAGTAATTCACAAACAGAAACCGCTGGATTTTTCTCAGGAATGGTAATTTTCTCATACAATTCGTCACTTGCTCCCAACACGTCAAATGAGAGGGTAAAACCAATTTCTTGGGCAACTTCCAGATTAATCGTAATTTTAGGCGGTGCCACGTCGGTCATTGGGAGTTCACGCGGTTTTTTGCCAGATAACACCTCGATAATACTCTGTGCAGTAAATTCCCCACGATTATGATAATTAAGAGTGGATAATCCCATCATCGCGCCCCCTTGCACGTCCCGGTTGCCCTGTCTTGAAAACGTCCGAATTTTATGATCACGCAATAATTTCAGTAAAACAGCGGGGTTCGCTTTCTTGGTATCGGCTTCATCCCAATCAAAACAGCTCAACGAAGGCACAAAGAACGCATCAATTCCCTGTTTGATCAACGATTCAATGCCCTTATAGCAATCTTCAGATTCTGGATTGGCAATGCGCTGTTCTATGATTTCAAAATGCCGTCCGGCTTTGGACACTTCATACGCGTCATCAACGCTGGAGACATTATTTTTATTTTTTTCATCAATATAGATCATGCCCAACTTTTTAAATCCCACTTCATCATAAAAAATCTCGAACATCCGTTTGTACTGATTTGGAACAATGCGGATGGTGAAATTATCTATCCCAGAATCTTGTTCGCTGACCACAAAGGTAGATTCCTTACCATCAACCTTAAAAGTCGTTTTGATCGGGTCGCTGACTGCGATGCCGATGATTGGGACACGATGATTATTATATTCCAGCAAGCTACGCACTGCGGAAGTTCCTCCCCCAATAATCAGGTCTAAATCGTTGCGACTCATCAATTCTTTGGCTCTTTCAGGTAACTGTTTTTTCTGCTCTTGTGACCATCCGGGGCTAAAGCACGCATCTTTAATCAATTCTATTTTATCCGCCCAACCGTGTTGACGCAATATTGCTCTGGTGTGTCGCATGGTTTCCGTGAAATTTGACAAGGCTCCCGCTTCCAAATAGCCAACCCTTACCTTGGGTTCAGCAGGTTCAGCAAATACAGGGAGGGCCCATGAACTTAACCAACAGAAGCATAATAACCAATGAAAATAGCGCGTCATGATTGAATCCGATTATTTTTAAATGATTTAGCGTTGCACGTTATTGACGAAATTTAAACTGATGGGTATTTTACGCTAACTGCGCAATTGATGGCTTGAATCTGAATTTATCATGAACTTATTGACGACGCAGGGAACGAATGAATTGAATACTCGGCAAGATAATGAAATGGGAAATATTTTAATTATTGGAAATATTTATTTCATTTTTCAATGAATTGACGTACCATTAAAATTTTAAGACTGTCCGAACTGTTACAGATTCTCATTTTATTTTGTAAATTCCAATTTAAACAGTTCGTTTTAACATCGTTATCCCAATAGCACGACCAAAAATCTTATTTATCAGTCTCATTTATCACTCAATTGTATAAACCATCGTTTAGACTTTTGGCTTTAATGTTTGCTACAATTTATTATTCTATGAGATTTTTTCTTCTAACGTCGTTTCATTCTCTAAAAAAACAACGCAATGCTTCCTACTATCGCTATTATTGGTCGTCCCAATGTGGGAAAATCTACACTATTCAATGTACTAACTCAAAGTCGAGACGCGCTGGTGGCGGACGAGGCAGGGCTGACGCGGGATCGCCAATTGGGGCGCGGACGTTTGGAAACGCAGGAATATTTTGTCTTTGACACGGGCGGATTATTTAACGATCAGTCTGACGCAATGGCTGATTTGGTGACGCAGCAGGCTTTGCAAGCGGTGAAAGAGGCAGATTGCGTGCTTTTTGTGGTCGATGGCAAGGCGGGCTTGATGCCGGTGGATGAATTTATCATGCGGCAATTGCGAACATTTGACACGAAAATATACTTGGTGATCAATAAAACAGAAAATCTTGACGAATTATCTGCCAGTAACGAATTTTACCGGTTGGGAATCAATAAAATTCACGCAATCTCTTCTGCACACCGTCAAGGCATTGAATCAATGATGGAAAGTGTGCTCGCGGAAATTGTACCGCCAGTCGAAGCACTTGAAGATGAACCAGAAACAAGCGATGATATCCCAACTATCAAAGTTGCCATCGTCGGTCGTCCCAATGTAGGGAAATCAACCCTAGTGAATCGGATGCTTGGCGAAGATCGGGTCATTACCTTTGATCAGCCCGGCACCACGCGTGACAGCATCGCCATTCCATTTGAACGTGATGGACAGCCGTACATTTTAATTGACACCGCGGGGATTCGGCGACGGGCGCGAGTCTATGAAATGATTGAAAAATTTAGTATCATCAAAAGTTTACAATCCATCGAAAATGCCCATGTCATTCTGATGTTGATGGACGCGCGCGAAGGAATGACCGATCAAGATGCCAGTTTATTGGGGGCAATTCTCGACAGTGGGCGGGGCTTAATCATCGCAGTGAATAAATGGGATGGCTTGCAAACCGAGGAACGGGAACTGGTAAAAACCAATTTAGACCGCAAGTTACATTTTCTTGACTTTGCCACCATTCATTTTATTTCAGCGTTGCACGGCAGCGGGGTGGGCAATCTGTTTGATTCAATTAAAAAAGCCTATCACGCGGCGAATAGCCAAATTCAAACATCGCAACTTAATGATTTACTTCAAGAATTGCTGATTGCGAATCCACCGCCTGCCATCCGTGGACGACGCATTAAATTGCGTTACATTCATCAAAGTGGTTATAATCCGCCACGTTTCATGATTCATGGCAATCAAGTTGATGAACTGCCAGAATCCTACAAACGCTATTTAATCAATCACATCCGCGAAAAATTCAAGTTACAAGGAACGCCGGTACGTTTGGAATTTAAACAAGGTGAGAATCCATTTGAAGGGCGCAAAAATACCCTGACCCCGCATCAAGTGAAGAAACGGCGGCGGTTGATGAAACATGTAAAACGCAATTAAAATCATGGTTGATACCCATTAACCAATTGTTTTTAAAGAAAGTTTGTGCTTACTTAGGGATAATGTAGTTTGATATGCTTGAATTAGAATTCACTGGATTTTCAGAATATCTCAATTCTCATTTACAATAGCGTGAGTTAGCTCCAGCATCAACTTCTTTCAATCAAAAATTCCTGAGTCAAACTCCTGATTTTTGCAATTTTTTGAGAAAACAAGATTTAAACGACATTACTCGTTAACATTTGGATAAAAATCAATGTTGCAGAAAATAGCAAGCTGTGCATTTTATGAAATTGCGGTTGATACTGAATACAATTTAGTTATCTTGGAATTCAGTGGATTCTGGGGTGGGCGCAGTAATGTGCCAGAATATGTGTCAGATTGTAAAAAAGCACTGGCTCATGTGCAACCCGGCTTTAATACCTTGGTTGATTTAACCAAAACTACCTCGATTTCAGAAGATGCGACAAAACTACATACCGAAGCTCAAAAATTCTTTATGGATGCTGGGTTTGCAAAAGCGGCAGAAGTATATCGACACAACGATCCCATTGTTCAATATCAAATTGCCCGTACTAAGCAGGTGTCTGGGGTTGCGAAACGAGTACAGGTATTTACTGATCGAACAATGGCTTTGGAATGGCTACGACAACCCGCTGAAACCAAGGTGGGCGTTTTTGGCACGTTGAAGAAATGGTTAGGACGATGACAAGTTTCAAGAATAGGTGGGCAGTGTGAAGTTTTTTTAACCATTATCAATCAGTTAAACTGACTGTTAATATTCGTTATTCATTGAGAATCGGTAGTTCTAATGCTTGAAACAGAACAGGTTAATATCTTAATCGTTGATGATAATAAGAATAACTTATTTACATTACATACATTAATCACAGAACACATTAATGATGTTAATGTTTTAGAAGCGGAATCTGGAATTGTCGCGCTACAGATTCTTTTGCAAGAAAAAGTTGACTTGATATTTCTTGACGTACAAATGCCTGAGATGGATGGATTTGAAACCGCTCGGTTGATTCGGTCGCGCAAAAAAACGTTGCACATTCCGATTATTTTTCTCACCGCGGCGTACAAATCTGAAGAATTTCGCCAAAAAGGTTTCGACGTGGGCGGGGCAGATTATCTCACCAAGCCCATTGACGCGCCACAACTTATCAGCCGCATTCGTAGCTATTTGCGCTTTATTCAACAAGAACGCCAGTATCATCAAGAATTAGAACGCAAGGTGAAGGAGCGGACAGCGGAGTTGGAGCAAATACGCAGTGAGTTGGAAAAGCGAGTTTCGGAACGGACGACAGAATTGCACGAAGCCAAAACTGCGGCAGAACAGGCGCGCATCATTGCAGAAACCGCAAATCAGTCGAAAAGTCAATTTTTGGCAAACATGAGTCATGAATTGCGTACCCCACTGAATGCGATTATTGGCTTTAGCGAAATGTTGATCGAAGAAGCAGAAGAGCAAGCAATAGAAAACTTTGCGGCGGATTTGAAAAAGATTCATGCTTCAGGTAAACATCTATTGGGACTGATTAACGACATTTTGGATTTGTCTAAAATTGAAGCCGGGCGAATGCAGTTATGCGTTGAAACTTTTGATGTTAAGACGGTGATTCGTGAAATTTTACACACCATCCAACCGATCATCGAAAAAGAGAACAATATTTTAAAAATTCACTTTCATAATCAGTTGGGCGAGATTCATACCGATTTGACTAAATTTCGGCAAATTTTTCTGAATTTACTGAGTAATGCCGCCAAGTTTACCCAAAATGGTTTGATTCAATTGAATGTGGGGCGCAGACTGATTGAAAAAAATGAGGGAGGCTGGGTTGAAATCTGTATTATCGACAATGGGATTGGCATGACCGCGGAGCAACAAATTCGTCTATTTCAACCCTTTACCCAAGCAGATGCTTCCACCACGCGCAAATATGGCGGTACCGGATTGGGACTGACGATTACCAAGAAATTTGTTGAAATGATGGGCGGTAAAATTTTTGTCAGCAGCGAATTTGGACATGGCAGTATCTTCACCGTGTTTTTACCCGCCTATATTTCTGATGCCCATCTCATTGCAACCACAAATTCACCAACGGAAACACAAGACCTGTTGCGAGCGGAGGGCGTGGTGTTGGTGGTGGATGATGACCCGCTCACTCGACATGTTTTACAAGATGATTTAAGCGAATTAGGTTATGCGGTGGCGGTGGCGAAAAGTGGCACGGAAGGGATTGCGATGGCGAAAAAGCTGCGTCCTGATGTAATTTTATTGGATATCAAAACTTCTAAAATGGAAGGTTGGCAAGTCGTGTCAGAGCTCAAAAGTAATTCCTTACTCTCTGATATCCATGTTATTATTATTTCCGTTGATGAACAACAGCAAACAGGTTCGGCTTTTGGGGTGACCGATTACTTGATGAAGCCATTTAAGCAAAATCAGTTGACACATTTATTAAGAAAATACAAGCTCGATACAGAAACCAATAAATTAATCATGGTGGTGGATGATGATGAATTTACATTAAATTTAATGGCGGGTATCTTAAAAGATGATGGTTGGCGAGTATTTAAAGCAGAAAATGGGCGCGTAGCACTAGACCACATTGAGGAAAAAAATCCAGCGTTGATCTTCCTTGATTTGAACATGCCGGTCATGGATGGCTTTACTTTTCTACCGATTTTGCGTGAAAAATATCCAAAAATTCCAGTGATTGTGTTGACTGCTTCACATTTAACCGCAGATGAACAGGCATATTTGCATCAATATTCACAAAGTGTCATGTTTAAATCTGCCTACAATCGCACCACCTTAATTGAACATTTGCGCGGCTTAATCAGCGATGTTACGCCCCCCCCCACTTGATAATCAATATGATGAGCACATCTTCTACTGTCAGCATCGTGGTCATCTTCCTGTTATCATGGGGATAGACACAAAAAAGCCCTATCAATTTCAAGTTGACGGGGCTTTTTTATGATTTCAACAGCCTATGTGGCAGAAAATTTTGAAAAGTGATCATTGGTTGAATTACCAAAGTAACCGAATAGGATACATTGAAAAATATTGGTCAGAACTTATCATAGTTAGATTTTCAATGCGGGCTTGAGCAATGAGCAATCGGTCGAACGGGTCTTTGTGATGCGCGGGTAAGTCTTGCAAACCCAAAATATGAGGCAATTGCATGGATAATAATTGTATCGTGTTCATTTCCGTATGTAATCGCAATATGCTCAGTAAATCCGTTTTCAGCTCTAGCTTTCCAAGTTGTTGTTTAATCTGAATTTCCCAAACGCTCACCAAACTCAGAAAAATTTCATTTTCGTCATCTTGCAAAGCCGTCATGACAGCCGTTGATAATTTCTCAGGTTCTTGATTAAGCCAGAGAAATGCGTGCGTGTCCAACAATAACTTCATTTTTCACCCAACCAAAAACTGTCTGGTAACGGTTCAGAAAAATCGTCACGGATAACAATTTGACCACGAAACGCCCCAAAAACACATTTAGGTTTTTTCGCGGTGGGTCGTTGTTGTATTACAAGCACGGCTTCTACTTCGCAGTTTCTGAGTTCAACGGGCAAGGGAACTTGTAATATTCCGTCTTGTCCAATGTGGGAAGTGAGTTGAAGATGATGCAACATGAAGGGAAATTCCTGTTAAAAACCCGTTTGAGTGGGTATCATCAACGGAAAGAACATGGTATTACTATTATTACAATTAGACATGGGAGT
>DYNO01000112.1 GCA_020721025.1 Thiomargarita sp.
TCGGAATGCTGCGGCAATTCATTGAATACAAAGCAATCTTAAGAAATTGCATTGTCGTGATTGCCGATAGATTTTTCCCAAGCAGCAAAACTTGTTCAAATTGCGGCGAAGTCAAGAAAATCCTAACTTTGAAGGATCGTATTTTTGAATGCGATGCTTGTGGGTTTGTGATTGATCGTGATTTAAATGCCGCGATTAATCTGAACAACTACGCTGCTTAAATTGTTTTTTTGCTGTCAGTCCCGACAAGCTTCAGCGGGACTCTAATCGCCCGTCATAGTGACCGTAAGACTTGAGTAATCAAGCAGTTGCGAAAATAGTTTGATACGACGGGAATATCATTGTTAATGATTGTCAATGGTTTAGAAGCTGCGTTTGCTACCGCTAAATCACTTCTAAATCATAACGTGGACTGTTATTGTGCTGGTAAACCACGTATAATCACAGGAGTATTATTTTGTTGTAAACCCAAAATATCTGCGGCTAAATAAGATAATTGAATCAAATTGTTACCCTCAGATAAACGATCATTCACGGTGACAATTGCCTTGCGCCCCGTCTGGGGATTAAACACTTCTACCCTTGCATACAATGGTAAGTCCGCCATCGCTGCCGTCATGCCATAAATATCATAAATTTCGCCACTGACGACCTTACTTCCATGCAGTTGACTGGGATAAATTCGCGCCAAACCTTGTGCAGAATACTGTGACGCATCCGGTGCGGTGACGCGGGGCGGCACGACGGCGGGAGATTCGCTGGGTCTGCTGGGTTCAATAGAGGGAGGCGTAACCTCTTTGGGTTTAATCTCAGCCTGTCCTTGAGGTTCTGTCTTTTGCACCGAACATGCAGTAAACCACAATAAAATCAAAATAAAAAGTAACTTATTCAGTTTCATAGCGATTTTTAATCCGTTGCGCCAATTGATAAACAGCCATTGCATAACGATTGCTATTGTTATAACGTGTGAGCATGTAAAAATTGTTTAAACCCGCCCAATAAAATGTTCCCTGTTCCGTTTCCAATTCCACCACAATTGCCGGCTCCGCATCATAGCGGTCGGTCGCCAATTGCAAGCCCATATCCTTGAGTTGCTTGATAGAAGTGAGATTAAAACGCAGAGCCAATAAACTATCCACCGTCCCGGATCGCACTTTGGCGGCTTGTAATGCCGGTTTTTCAATTTGCCAACCCGCACCACCTTTGGCGTAATTTTTCAAATAGTTCGCAACACTGCCAATGGCATCTTCCGCATCCCAAATATTTCGATGCCCATCATGATTAAAATCAACTACATAATCGCGATAACTGCTTGGCATAAACTGTCCCAATCCCATCGCACCGGCATAAGAACCCACGGGTTCAAGCGGGTCAAACCGTTGTTCTCGTGCTAAAATCAGGAACTCTTTCAATTCGCTCCGAAAATAATCTGCCCGACGCTGATAATGAAATGCCAAGGTAAACAAGGCATCGACTACTCGAAAAGTTCCCATATTTCTGCCATAAGAAGTTTCTACTCCCATGATTCCTAAAATAATTTCTGCCGGTACACCATAATCGCGTTCTGCCCGTTGTAGGGTGGCTGCATGAGTCCGCCAAAATTCCACGCCTTGATCAATACGCAGTTCTGTCAAAAAGTTACGTTGATATTGATACCAAGGGGTGCCTTTTCCCTTTCCAGAGGAGCGGTTCATAACCTTGAGAATGCTTTTTTTCAACTTCGTTTGTTGCAATATATTGGTGACATAGGTGGGATCAAAACCGTGTTGTGTTGCCATTTCTTGAATAAACATGTCCATTTCAGCCGTCTGAGCCGACAATGCACCGGGTATCACTAAACAAGCAATAAAGAGTAAATTTTTCAATGAGATCATTTGGGCACTTTGTAATAAAAATTTCAAATTATTCACCGCTTCGCTAAAATAGGTTCACAGATTGAATTTTACAACAACTGAAACCAAATCGTTTCATTTCACCGTGTCATGGGCACTTTTTTATCGCCGGCTGTAAAATCAATCTATTGGAAACTATGCTGCACGAAAATCAAACTTTATCTATCGGATATTGCTGAAATAAATAATCCAGCCACAAATTGTTCAACACCTCTTGCAACTTATTTTGTCGCAGCCGGTCATGAATGTTGGCAATATCAATCATTTCCAGCGGCTGATGGTGCCACGAACAAAGTGGATGAGGTTTCGCTTATACACCCTACACGAGCTGAAAATTCTCAAATTCTGTGAATTCTGATTCAGACCGCATCACCGCAGGAGGCAAAACGCAGCATCATGCACCAAAAATTTTGAATAACTAATAAAGGTGTATGACGCTTTGTTTATACAGCATACAGTTGGCTAGGATTAATTTACATTGTGGGATTTTACCTGCTGTTGCGATTGGAGTAACAGTAATATTTCAGTACGTTTTTGCCAAAATTCTAACTGTTCTTCCAGTGTTTTATTGGCAAGTAATTGCGAGACATATTGAGCTCCTTGCTGCTTGATAAAGACACAATTAGGTTCGTGCATCTTCATATTGAATAACCTCTAAAGGTGAATAAATGCCGATTTGACGATAGCCATTAAGTACGTTAATAGCATTGTATTTAGGGATTTTGTCAAAATGTACAATGTGTTTAAAATTCCAACTGACTATCAAATCACATTCAGATAAAGTTGCGATGGCAACATGGAGAGCATCATTGAACGATTTTATTGTTACAATGCCCGCTTCGAGATATTTTTGTTGTAATTGTAAAGCAGATTTCTCAATAGGTGCTATTTGGGCGTAATCAATGAATTTACGAAATAGTGCTTGAATGGGTTCTGGTGCCGGTTCAATTTCAGCTTGCACAATCGCAGAGGTCACTAAAATAAATCGTCCTGTTTCAATTTCTTCAAAAAAGCGTTGACTTGGTACAGAAAATTCTGAATCAAACACGCCACCAAAAACAGAGGTATCAACATAGATTTTCATGATAAAATCCAATCATAGAATGATAAGTTCTTGAGAGGCTGAATCAAAATCTCCAAAATTATCAAATAAACAAAACCAAACAACATTCTGAAAATTCTTAAATTCTGTGAATTCTGATTCAGACCGCATCATCGCAGGAGGCAAAACGCAGCATCATGCACCAAAAATGTCGGAATGATAAAGGGGTATGATGCTTTGCTTATACATCCTACGATCTCAAATAAATGGTGTTCTTTCATCCACTCCTTAAGCGCGTTATTCATATTTATTTGCCAATTGCAACCTGTAGTACGAAAATACTCCATTATTTCGTTGTCAAAACTAATGTAAATCGCTTGTTTCGACTGGTTAGCAACATGTATTGAAGGCTTAATTTGCTCCCATTCGTCATTGGTTAAGAGAACTGTGTCTGGATCAGATGATGCGGCTGCGGTTGTTAATGTATCTTCTTCATCGGTAAGAAATATTGTATTGGGTTTAAGTGCTGGCATAACGTTTAATCTCTCGGTTATTGGCTTTCCTCAAGCTGATGATACGGCGAGTTTCAGCACGGTCAACAAACACCATGCTTTTGATAGTTAATCAAATTTTTGATGGAGTCAAATTCAATATTCATCAGGTAATCATGTCTTAAAATGTCTGAACCAAGATTCTTAGGATTTTTGGATGTCCGTGATTTTGGTTCAATCAAGGAAATCTTGTAAATCAAGCAAATCTTGGTTCAGACAGCCTCATCGCAGGAGGCAAGACGCAGCATCATGCACCAAAAATGTCGAAATGACAAAGGTGTAGATGCTTTGCTTATACATCCTACGAACTGCATATCATATTCTAGTTGATTTATTGAATATTATTTCTCATTTGTTTGATTTCTGAGATAATTGTATCAAGGTTTAATTCAGCAAATAAAGTTTCTCGTTCTTGAGTGTAGTCGCCTTGTCCGGTATTAAATTGAGATAAAAAACGTATTGTGTCAACCACGCCGAGTTCTCTACTGAGAATATGAATGGCTTGGTGAGTAATTTCTATTAAAGGACGATGGGTATTCATAACTTTAATGCTTCTAGTAGTTGCAAGGGGGATAAAACATGAGTTTCTAGGATATCAAGTTTTTGAGCTCGTCTTAACAGTTTGTCGTCACAAGTACAAAAATAGTCAGCTTTTGCTTGTTCTGCTGTCGCAAGGTGCAGAGCATCCAAGGGTTTTATGCCAACATTTTGTAATCTATAAGAAAGTTGTTCGATAGCAGGATTCAATTTAATTATAATGTGACTGAGTGTAAGTATTTCTGTGATATGTTGTTGCCGCTGAAGATTTGGGGTGCGGTAAATTTCATAACGCAAAATTTCAGAGTCCAGCAAGGCAAGTTTACCATTTTCAATTTGTTCTAATACCGCCAAAATGGCTTCAGTTTCTAATCGTACTCGAATTTGGCGTTGATCATCTAACGGTCGTTGTAAACTGCAAGTGTCAAGATAAATGGTTAGCATTGCTATTTTTATGTCGTATGAAATCAAAAGAATGTCTGAACCAAGATTCTCAGGATTTTTGGATAACCATGATTTTGTTTTAATCGAGGAAATCTTGTAAATCAAGCAAATCCCGGTTCAGACAGCATCATCGCAGGAGGCAAAACGCAGCATCATGCACCAAAAATGTCGAAATGACAAAGGTGAATGATGCTTTGCTTGTACATCCTACAAACTTAATCTCTAGGATACTCACCATCAGTCCAGCACTGTAAAGTACAGCCGACAGGCTTGCTACATCCGCCCACCCTGTTCCATTCGCCACCTCTGAAAGTTTCGCAAGTTTGGGTGAATTTAGTTTCTTCTGATGGTGAATAGCCTGTAGCCCAGCAAAAACATAAACCAGGATGTAACTCCGTCCCGTAACTTCTACATAAATCACGCAATCCATAACAATATTCAGTATTATTAGTGGGTTTACTACATATTTTCTCAGGGTCTAACAAACTCTTCACTCCTTCGTCAACCAATCTTAAACCAACAGCTTGAGCGCATTCCGACACGTTGGGTGGAGCAAAGCAAGATTGAACATCCAACAAAATAGAGTTTGCATTGTTCAAATGTTGTAAACAACTTCCTTCGCCTCCAATTGGGCATGTTCCCGTACTGCCACCACATGAACCATCATTCTTCTTAATGGATTCTTCTAATTTAGCAATGCCATTCAAAACTACAGAACCGCACGCCCAATATGCTAAAGGAATCGCCAATCCTCCAGTCAATACCGCTTCAGCCGTTGCTGCTCCACATGACACAATAGACAATATCTGAGATACACCCCAAACCAAATTTTCAACTTGTCTGCAAAGTTCTCCAACTTTCTTCTTGCAATCACTACTTGTTGACGAACCTGTGCTACCGGAGGAAGAAGGTACATCACTATTCTCTATTGGTTGTGGAGATTCGGCATATTGTTGAATAGCTTCAGCACCTTTTTGAATATCATCAAGTGGCATCGGTACAAAAGTTTGATTGTCAATAATACCATCCGAACGGCGGTGAGTTGCAGTTGCCCCTCTGTTAGAGTGATTACTGTATTCAATTCTACTCCCGTCCGGAAACTCCATTGCAGTAGGCAAGTAATCTTTATCTAGGATGATAATAACGCTTTTGCTCGGATCGGTTTGCGAAGTGAGAGAAAGTCTATCAATATTGATCAAACGCCCTTGACTGTCTTTCTTACCAAAAATACCTATTGATTCCTTTCCATTTGTCGCAATCAATCCCAATTCGGTGCTCGGACTGGTGACATGAGAGATTTGAATAGGAGCAAAAGAAGACGTGGCAGAATTGGGAGGTATATTTGTCACAATAATCGGTATTGAAGAATAAATAATCGAACCGTCCGCCAACCGATAGCCAATGAATATATAACTTACATTCTTGACTGCCTCTGGGATTAACGTTCCAATGTCCACAGATATTTCTGAAGTCAATGTCACATTACGCTTAAACGGACGGTCAGCTAATTGATTCAGCCACACCGTTGGCTCATTGTATAAATCCACAGTAGAACGTTCGCCAAACTCATCCAGTGTACGATAAACCGTATCCACCCCGCCATCAAACGGTTCATTCGGTTCTACGCCAACGACCACGAGTAAATCTGCTTGTTTACCCACATCTGACGGAGAAATTTGAATACTGCCTTGCAGATTGATGACAGCATTAGAATTGACAGTGATACTGGCTTGATGATTAACGCCATTGAGCGCAGCTCCACCTGTGAAAGTGGTTGTTGTAGTAGAAAATTGTCCAGCACCATCGATCATTCTTCCCGTCCCCAAACTGGGCAAAGCGAAAGCAACGGAAATATGCAACCATAGCAAGAACAAAAGGATTAACTGATTTTGTAGAGGATACCGCGCGCGCATAAAGCCTCCTTGTGGTAAAAGTATGCGACAATTTAATTATAGCAGGCTTTTTATCGCACCCCTTACACTTACTTTAATTTAGTGCGAGCATTCAATGTTTCTTAGCAAACTCTTCCCGTAACTCATCATTTTCAAAGTTTGTTTGCAAGATTTACCTCATTATCTTCTTGAATCATCTGGACAATAGAATCTACCGTCAAATGTGCTTGCCATTGGGTGCGTTCCTTAGTGTAATCACCCATGCCCGGATCAAACGATTGAATAAACTGAATAAAACCAACAATTCCCAATTCCCTAATCAAAACGGTGTAGGCTAATTGTTGAATCTCACGATCCGTCTTTAATTCTAATTTAGGAATGTTCATTGAGTCACTCTCTGTAACCAAGTTAAAGGATTTGCAATTTCAATCTCAAGATTCGTAATCAATTCAGACTGTTAGTGAGTTTTTGGGTTGCCCACCGTCTTCGTGAAATTTGATGGGCAACGACTTAATTTCAAACTGCCCCGCCCCACAAAATCTCAGCCACTTCAGGATATTGCATCACAAAACGCACCGTCACGCCTTCCTTGATGTAATCGGGCAAATCGTCAAAATCTCGCTTATTCGCATGAGGCAAAATCAAATCGTAAATTTTCACCCGCCGCGCTGCAATCGCCTTTTCACGAATCCCGCCCACTGGCAACACCTGCCCGGTCAAGGTCAATTCACAGGGCAGCGCAGTGATAAATACAACCGTTGGTAAAGTCATCGGATTCCCTTGCGATTATTTTCTCAGCCAAATCATAGCAGAAAATCCTTGCATGAGGAATAGAAGCGAAAGACTGTTCGAGGGTTGTGACTTGGTTGAATAGGACTGAGTCATGAGTGGAATTAGACTTTATCTATCGGATATTGCTGAAATAAATAATCCAGCCACAAATTGTTCAGCACGTCTTGCAGCTTATTTTGTCGCAACCGCTCATGAATGTTCGCAATATCAATCATTTCCAGCGGCTGATTGTGCCACGAACACGCAAACACCGCCTTGGTGCGTTTTCCCGTCGTAGGATCAATTTGCCACTGCAAACACTGCGCGCACACCCCTTTCAACATACATTGCATGGTACTAAACACAGAACCAATAAATTGGGTTTCTGGCAAAAATGCGTCACGTAGCACAGTTTGTCGAGCCGTTTGAATTTGTTGCAATAAATAACTACCGCCCAACACCAACACCCGCTGCACCTGCGACAATGGGATAGCGACGCGCCCCAATTTCCCCGCCGCATATTGACGCAACACCTCAACAAATTCTCCCGTCACAGCAATATCTTGCGCCCGATTCACCGGCATTGGCAAACCCTGCGCGCTGATCCACACCACAGCATCGGTCGCTTGTTCGATAACCGATTGATCATAAATCTCCTCTGCATCACGCAAGGTCGCCACATACAACACTCGATTTCCCGCCTGTCGCAATGCCCTTCCCACCGCTTGAATATCCACCATTGCAATCGTGCCACCAATTATCATAATAGTTTCAGGAACATGCGCGCTTACCTTGGTTTTAACTCCCGTAGGACCCATCAATGCCACTGCTTCCCCGGCTCGAAATGTCGCACACAACCGGGAACTCACCCCTTGTTCTAAAACAATCAACGATAACAATCCCTTAGCAGGATTTACCGCAGCCGCCAACATCGCCATTCCTTCTGTTTGCAAACGAGTATGATGTACCATCGGTGCAGTGGTTTCAAAATTTTGGAGGCGGAAAAATTGTCCCGGTTGAAACTTTTTCGCTGCTTGGGGCGCGTGCACTGTCAATTGCACAATATTTGGACTCAAACGTTCGATTTTCTCTAAGGTTGCAGTAAACAAAGTGGTCATTTTTGCGCGAAACAGTGCATATTCTTGCAAGTCACCGGTCTGCTGTGTTCTCTCGCCAAGTGATTGAATAATTTTAGGATAAATTCGTTTTGCCGATGCCACAGCTTTCACCACACTGCCATGAAAAACAGGATGTGTATCACCTAAAAAACTCACTCGCCGCCCATGTTGTGCATAAGAGGTAAAAGCCCCAAATTCTTCACTTTTACAATGGGGAACTTTGGGGGCTGGGATAAGTTGTTCAGCGGTTTCGGTAAACGGTTGATATTCAAACCCTATACGCTGAAAAGTGCCACGATGTTCAAATTCATAAGCAATATTCGGTTTTGCCCCAGTTGCAACAAAAATAGAATGCGCTGCCAACTCCATTTCCTGCCCGGTGGCTTGCCACTTCCCCGTTACATCTTGCTGAAGTTGTTGACAAACCAATGATTTAACTTGCCCGTCATGGTCTAATCTCGCTGCGGTCGGCTCCAAGCCCTCGGCATACAAAATTCCCTCCTCCAATGCCTTGATCACTTCCTCATGATTACGCAGATACGCCGGTGATTGCCGCATCGAACGCCGATACGCCACCGTGACCCCACCCCAATGACGCAATAATTTTTGCACGTCAGCGACACGATTTTGTTGTTTTGCCAACTCCCGTTCTTCCGCTAACTCTTGGTAATGTCTCAGAAATTCATGCAAGCTGTCTTCAGAAACTTCATCTAAATAGGCGTGCACCTGTTCTTTGCCAAAAAAGTGAATTAATTGCGTATAACGGTGCGCGATTTTTTCAATTTGTAGCAAATAATAGGCTTGTACTTCCGTCGCGGTATCAATCCCTGTCAAACCTCCGCCAATTACGACCGCAGGTAAACGCACTTGCAGACTGCTTAAACTATTTTCTTTTGCCGCGCCCGTGAGTTGCAATGTCATCAAGAAATCATTGGCTTGTCGCATACCCGACGCAAGGCTATTTTCTATCGGCAAGGCTTGAGGTAATCCCGCACCCACCGCGATGGCGAGATGGTCAAATCCCAATTCCCATGCGTCTTCGACTGTCACCGTACCACCGAAGCGGACATTGCCAAATACTTGAAAATGGGTGCGACGGGACAGCGTTAAGTAAATGAGTTTTAAGAAATTTTTATCCCAACGTACTGTAATTCCATATTCTGCCACCCCACCAAATCCCATCACCACCCGCTGTTCTAAATTTTCTGTCAGTTGAGCATAGTCCCGAATTGGTTGATGAATCAAAGAGTTCGCCAACGGTTCAATTTTTAATCCATCCATCCCCACCACCGCGCAACCTTCCATCAGTAAATGATGAGCAAGGGTAAATCCAGCAGGTCCTTGACCAAAAATTAAGACTTTCAAGCTGTTATATGGTTTCACCAACCACTGAGTTTGTCGTAGCGGATTCCAACGAGTGAGTAAATCATAAATTTCCACACCGTATGGTAACGCCAAGACATCGAGCAAGATGCGCGTTTCTATCTGAGGAATGTTGACAGGTTGTTGTTTTTGATAAATACATGCCTTCATACAATCATTACAAATTCGATGCCCAGTGATCGGGCACATCGGATTGTCAATCATAATAATTGCAAGCGGTGCAATCACATAGCCTTCCCGCTTCATGACGTGCATTTCTGAAATTTTTTCTTCTAACGGGCAGCCGGTCAATAAATTGCCCAAAGGATCAGTTTTCAGCCCAAATTCTGGCGCGTCCTTTTTATTGGGAAAACCTTGAGCGCAAAAATCTCCATGATGATCATGACAATAGACGCAATAATGCACTTCATTTTGCACTTCACGGCTCGTCATACGCGCGTCAGTGAGTTGAAATCCCGTGCGTTGTCGTCGAGTTTCATCGCGCCCTTCTAAACGCCCGTCAGCGGTGGTTTGGGTTGGCACAAGTTGGCGGTGATCCGTTTGTTGTGGTAATTGAAAACTCACCCAATTTTTCACCATCGCTTGCCCGGTAGAAGTGCGAAATGCTTGAATGCACCATTGTGTCAACTTCTCGATTTCATTGGGAAAATTTTTCTCATCGCTGAGATAATGTGCTCCTAAATACGCAATCGCCAATTCGAGGTCATCTATCGCCACATCGCGCAAATTTCCCATCCGGTCGAATTCCACCTTTGCCAATTCTGACTGCAACCATTGGTGCAAATTTTCAAATTCTTCCAAAGTTTCTGATTGCTTCAATCGCCGCCGCGCCCGCCGTAACACAAACCACTTTTTGAATGTTTGCACCGGACTATTCGCGAGAAAATTGCGTCGCACGGTGTTAACTTCTGCTGTAATTTCAAATAATTGGCTGATGAATTGTTCTAAAATCGGCGCGCAATCAAGCAACAGCTCACTGACCTGTTCAGCATTGAATTGTTGTCCTTGTCGATATGATTGGAGATTTTTGGATAATTTCGGATTAAACTGTTGTAATTTAATCAAAAATTGTTGATCAAGTTGGGCGAGGCTGTCGGGTTGAAAAAGTTGCTGAAAGGTGAAGCCGTTGAATGCGGGATGTGTGGACATAGTGGTCGTGGGTGAGTTGGGTGTAGCTAAATAGCAGATTTTATGGACAATCGCTTAGAAAGTTTTAAGATTTTGTTTCAATTGTTGACGAATCATATAGTTGTAACAAATTTATTTCATTATGAATTTTCTCATTCCCACGTCGGCGCATCAAAGCCATTGACTTAAGGAAAAATAGGCA
>DYNO01000113.1:0-4131 GCA_020721025.1 Thiomargarita sp.
GGGTTATAGACCTGTTTCACTTGGTATTAAAGATTTCAAATCGGTTCTATACTTGTTATTAAGTATGAGACGTGGTGTCGCACGTTTTGATTCAACACACGAATTAAGAAGTCGTCTAAATAAAAAACTGATCGTTTCATGAATCATTGTTGAAACAGTTTATAATTTAGATGTGATTATCTTCACCTCATTGAATTGGAATTTTTAATTTTTCAGGAGAACCCAAATGTTAACTCGTAAGAAAGTAGTGGCTTCTGCCCTAGCAACGATGTTGTTAGCCGGCGTAGCAAGCCAAAGCTGGGCGGGTTTTGAACCCGGTCCCTCTCCCGACAGCGGACAAGTTGCCTCGGGAGTGACGTATGATGCGATCTTTGCAGCCACCAGAAATGGACAGACAATCCATGGCTTGTTGCGTGATACAGCAAAAGATGGTTGGGCAGGGGTATTTAAAGTTGATCTGTATGACAAGGGTGCTTACAGTCATAGTGTGAGTAGTTTTTGTACCAATATCACGCACCCCACCCATATTGGCGATCAATACCAAGTGACCAGTCAATTGGCAGATTGTAAAGTTGCGTACTTGGTGAATAATTATCCGCCATTATTGAGCTTTGCCAATCTGACAAAGGCGCAAGCCAATGCAGAAGCGGCGGCTCGCCAGGCTACGGTATGGCATTTTGCTGATGGTTTCACTATCACTGGTCCAGATGTGGTGAAAGTGCGGGCGGAAGAATTGATCGCTGAAGTCAATCAGCAAGCCAATTGTGATGCGTTGCCGCAACCGGTTGAAATTTCTCTGAGTCCTGCCACGCAAGTGAATGTGACAAATACGCCTTTCTCTTACACTATCACGGCAACTCAAGCGGGACAACCTGTCGCAGGCTTGGAAATTGACGTTAAAACCACTGCTGGAACATTGAGTAGTGCAACTTTAACTACGGATAGCAAGGGGAAAACCCGTTTTTCAATCAATTCAACTGATCCAGCAACTGCCGTGGTTGAAGCCAAGGCGGTTTATATCATGCCATCAGGTACGTTGTTCAACGGGCTTAATCTTGAAAAACAAATCTTAGTGTTTGGGGACAGTCAGCCACAACACGGAATTGCTACTGGTGTTGCAAGTGCGACTTGGCAAGCTCCTCAGGGCGCGATTACGGTCAATGTGTTCCATGATCGCAATATCAATGGCGGCAAAGATGGTGAAGCTGAAGAAGATTTGAAAGATATTCCGGTACAGCTTATTGATTCTACAGGTAAAGTGATTGCCACTGCCAAGACAGATAGCACCGGTTTAGCGACCTTCCCAAATGTGCCCAATGGCAGTTACACCGTGACTTACACCTTACCAAGCAATCACTTGGATACCAATGACAGCACCAACCGCTTGAAAGAAGTGCCATATATCAAGAGCGTGACGGTAAATGATGACAGCCATTCACTGCAATTTGGTATCGTGAAGTTACCTATTGTCAAGGCGTGTGTTTATGAAGATGCCATGCACAATGTCGCTACTGGTACGAAAGTCAACTATAACCGTAACTTGCATTACTTCAAATATGAAGCCGATGCAAGTGGTAAACAAGTGGCGGTTGGGTACAAGAAGAGTGATAACACTGAAGTGGGCAGAACCGATGGGGTCAGACAAGCCGATGAAAAAGGACTCAAAGGTTGGTTGATGAAACTGTACCGCGAAGATGGCAGTCCGGTATTGGGTGCGGAAGGTGTCAGCAACAATAAAGGTGAAGTGATTATTAACTTCCTGCGTACCAGCGATTATGAACACAGTGGCAAGAATTATTACATTCAAACCACACAAATTGATGGTTCACAATGGAATTACACTCAGTCAAAATCCCCTGTTGGTGCCGGTTTGAAACCATTACAAACGGATTCTGAATGGAGTGCCAGCGGCTTAATTACTTTAGAACCAAATAGTTATTCTGATCTCTGCGTCTCTGGTCTCAATGAAATCCCATTGGTGGGCATCAAGGACAGCTTCTCTGCAACTGCGACGGATGCGGGAATTGTGTTAGATTGGCTGGGTAACAGCACGGGTTATAACGTGTGGCGAGCCCAAAAAGATGAAGCAGACAGATGGGTGAATATCACGAAGGTGACGGTACAATTGTTACCCGCTGAAGCCACACAAACGATTGATAGTAATGTCGTTTCTGGTGAAACCTACTACTACGCTTTAGAAACAGTAGAAGCCGATGGGTCAAACAAAGTTGACATGACAATGATTCGCTCTGCAACTGCAAACTAATCTTCTGTTGATGTCAGAAACTGATTGATGCTCATCTCCCCTAAAGATTTTAAAAGTCTTTGGGGGATTTTTTATGCAGCTTACCGTTTATCCACTCATTGCTACCAGTTATCCTGCCTCCCCCTACGCTATTTTAACCCATCTCCCGCGCTGTATTCTTCCATTATTTTGTTTATCATTCAATTAGTTAAATATGATTTCGTAGTGATATTCTATGTTACATTTGCAAGACATGCTCCTCAATGATTATTTCTAGTTAATTGATTTTTATATTAATTTATTCCAGACTCTCAAATTCACAAACCCGTTATTTTGGACTATACTGTGGGTCAGAAATAAGGCTGTGACTTTTGATTCCATCAAGATCGTAAGTTACAGAAAAGACCGATTTCTCGCAGTCAATTCAAGTGTTGTGGTGGAATTTGCTGACGTTATGATGAATTTCAGTTTTCTATCATGGATCGTACTTTGCAGATAGTTTAGATTCAAATTTATCAGGTTTCAGAAACACGATTAAGTTTACTTATTAAGCAACATTTTCAATTACGTGTCGTTCATTTTTGAATCAGGAGAATATCATGTCACGCTTAATCAAAAAAACGTTTGCTACGATGATGGCAACGTTACTATTGGGATTTGCAAGCTCTGGCTTCGCAGATTTCAAACCGGGGCTGCCCGCCGATGGTGGATCCGTCGCTGCCGGTAGTTCGTATGATGCAATGTTTACCGCGGTCGGAAACGGCACGGGCATTCAAGGTATCTTGCGTGGTAAACCACAAGACGAAGGTTTTGCCGGTACCATCGTGATCGATTTGTACAAAGATGGCGTGAAAGCCTCGACAATTGGTTCGTTTTGCACCAATATCACGCACCCCACTTATTACAATGAAAAATACAACATGAGCAGCGAAATGGCAGACTGCAAAGTGGCGTATGTGGTGAGCAACTATCCCCCGTTATTGTCGTTCACAGGATTAAGCAAAGCCGCAGCAAATAACGAAGCCGCTGCCCGTCAAGCCGCTGTATGGCATTTTTCTGATGGTTACGTCACAACGGGTCCTGCTGCAATTAAAACTCGTGCCGATCAAATCATTGCCGATGCGAATACGAATGCCAATTGCGCCAGTTTAGACAAACCTGTGGTGTTAACGCTTACTTCCGATCAAGTGGTTATTGCAGCGGGTACGCCTTCCACTTACACTGTGACAGCCACACAAAATGGTCAACCTGTGGCGAATTTAGCTGTTAGTTTAACAACCAGTGCGGGTACTTTGAGTGCGGCAAGTGTCACAACAAATAACATGGGACAAGCCATTTTTACTGTGAATTCAGACACAGCTACGACAGTCAATGTAACTGCCACAGCAAATTATCCAATGCCAGCAGGTACTGTGTTATTGGGCTTGAATCTGGAACGGCAAAAATTGGTATTGGCTGACTCGAAATACTCAAGCGGTGGTGTTGCAAATATCGGTATCGCTTCCGCAGTGGCAAGCGTTGTATTTCAACCTGCGGCAGGTGGTTTAACGGTCAATGTATTCCATGATCGCAATATCAGCGGTGCCAAAGATGCAACCAATGAAGAAAACTTGGCTGGAATCGAAGTAACGGTTTATGACAGCAAGAATAAATCAAAAGGTACGTTGAAGACAGATGCCAATGGTTTGGTCACATTCACTGGCTTGATCAATGACACATACAGAGTGATTTATACCTTGCCCACCAATACGTTAGATACCAACAACCCTGACAATCGTTTGAGCAACACTGCGACATCAAAAGTTGCAACAGTGAACAATGACAGTCAATCCGTTGATTTTGGCGTAGTGAAAATGCCTTTCGTGAAAGCGTGCGTTTATGAAGAT
>DYNO01000113.1:4231-6375 GCA_020721025.1 Thiomargarita sp.
TGAAAAAGGCTTAAAAAATTGGGGTCTCAAGCTCTATCGTGCCGATGGTAGCCCTGTGTTAGGGACCGGAGCGACTACTGGTACAGATGGTAGTGGTGTGATTACCTTCTCACGGGTTAGCGATTTCACAGTGGGTGGTACTGACTACTATGTTGAAGTTGCCAAACTTGAGGGTCCATTTAATGGTGAAAATGGTTCGCAATGGAATCCGCGTTACACAATTGATCCAGTGAACGTATTTGAAAATCGTCGGCTTATTACCCTTTCTGCAACCAGTTATCTTGATACATGCGTATCTGGCAAAACCTTTATCCCATTGTTGGGCGAAGGCACTCGTTTGACAGCGACAGCAACCGACGCAGGTGTGGTATTAGATTGGGTAAGCGCAGGAGTGGTGACGATATGGCGGGCGCAAAAAGATGCTCAAGGTCAATGGATTGGGATTGAAAGTTTGAATCCGGGACATACGTTAGATGGCATTGGCTCTTTAGCGGATAGTAGCGTCAGCTCAGGTCAAACTTACTACTATGCTGTTGAAAGTGTGAATGATGCTGGTGAAAGTTCCTTACACATTTTGGAAACACCGGTGACTGCCAAATAGTATTTTCTAAGTTGTAGTTGATGATTAAGCCTCTGTGACTTTAAATGTTACAGGGGCTTTTTCCTGTCTAAATCCTTGCTATCTTTCTCGTAAACCATCCACTTATCGCAAACTTTGCCGACTTCCCCGCGTTTTCACTTAACCTCAACTACTTTTTAGACTACAATGAAGCTCATTCAAGTTATCACGCGTGTCTGATTCAATTCCATTAAAGCACGCCAACTTACCTAGATTTTTTTTGCACGGAGTAAATCATGAAAACGTTACTGATGAAAATCTATTTTTTTATACTGATCATCGGAAGTACCACCGTTCACGCTGCTGGCGTTGATACGCGTGTGACGCAAGAATTAGCAACCACCGGTCAAGCAAAAACAATTATTGCGCTGAACGTACCCGATGCTTCGCCAGGTAGATTGAGAGCCTCACGAGCGGCAGTCAGTCGGGATCCGATTGGAGAGACGCAAGAAATCGTGCTCAATGATTTACCGGCGGGCAGCTACGAATTAACCTATCAATACAGCCATGTACCGGGTTTGGCGATGACGCTGACTCCAGCCTCTTTCGAGATTTTAAAAGATCATCCACAAGTCAAATATATCCAATTTGATGAGCTAGAACATATTGCCTTGGCACAAGCGACTGTGTTGATTAACGCAAATCAAGTATGGGCGTTGAATCCACCTGTTGGCGGAATTACAGGGGCGGGTGTAACAGTGGCTGTTTTAGACAGCGGAATTAATACTTTACATGATTATTTTGCGAGTAAAATTCAAGTACAACATTGCGCTTTAAGTTCTGGTTGTCCCGCTACAGGCAATGTTGCGGAAGATGGCAATGGACACGGTTCGCATGTTTCTGGGATTGTGACCAAGGTTGCCCCCGGTGCCAAAATCGCGGCGGTAAAAGTTTGTAACGATTCGGGGGGATGTCAACTCTCTGATACGATTGCAGGATTAAACTGGGTTGCAGCAAATCACTCGACAAATGCTATCAAAATTGTCAATATGAGCCTCGCCAGTAACACGTTGTATAGTGATTCATGCGATGTGGAAGATGCCACTCGAAAAGCAGCGGTGGATGCTTTAATTAATGCGGGAATCACCGTTTTCGCCGCCGCCGGTAATGATGGTGGCACACCTAGTGGTAAATCCACTTTGGCAGCACCGGCATGTCTCAGCAATACCATTGCTGTAGGCGCAACTTATGATCGTACTTATCCATCTCCCACCGGTACCAGTTTAGTTTGCAGCAAAATAGTTGACGATGCTAACACAGTCACTTGCTTTAGTAACAGTAGCTTATGGTTAGATATTTTGGCTCCTGGTTCTGAAATTACTTCAAGTTCGATAGAAACGACCACAGCCACTCAGGTTAAAGCTGGCACTTCCATGGCAACCCCGATGGCTTCTGGAGTGGCGGCATTGATGTTACAAAAAAATACTTTGCTGACTCCGGCACAAATTAAAGCCAAATTGAAAAAAACTGGTACGAATGTTACAGATACCAATAGTATCACTCGTCCCCGTATTGATGCACTGGC
>DYNO01000113.1:6475-10557 GCA_020721025.1 Thiomargarita sp.
GCTACGCAGGACAAAATATATATCTTGCAATTCGGAGTATTTCACCGGCTGCCAATGGCAGCACGTTAGTAATTGATGATGTTTTAGTGACTGACAGTTCGCCGCCTAATTATCTAAACAGCACGCCCAAGATAGATAATTTTACAACAACCGGAGCAACCTTAACAGTTCAATTAGATGAAGCCGGAACGGTTTACTACCTCGTGAAAACAGACAGTAGCGTAGCAAGTGCGGGAGCACCAAATGCAACTCAAGTGATGGCTGGGCAAAGTTTTGCAGTAAATGCCGCTAATACTGATATAAATCAATTAATTACAGGATTATTTCCAAACACAGCTTATACTATTTATTTTGTTGCTAAAGACGTGTCTGGAAATACAAGCGCGGTGACTTCTAAGAACTTCACTACGGCTGTTGTTGCAACAGACACTACCCCGCCAAGTTTTATCAATAGTACTCCATCGATCAGCGAAGTCACGACTTCTGGCTTTACCCTGACCTTGGGCAGTAATGAAACAGGCACGGTTCATTATCTTGTACTTCCAACTTCCAGCTCTGTTCCTGCTGCTACCACTATTAAATCAAGTGGAACTTTGGCAAATCTTTCTACAAATACTCCGATCTCTACAGCAATTACTGGACTCAATGCAAACACAAGCTATACAGTTTATGCAGTGTTGACAGACAGCGTGTTCAATGAAAGTGCCGTCACTTCAACCAGTTCCACAACCGCCTCAATTCCTCAAACGCCGACCACTTCTACACCTTCAACACCGCCCAGTTACACAGTGATTGAGCGCAAAGATGGCACGGGAAGCGGACGAATCACCTCTATTTACGTTGGGAAATCGACATGGACACCGATGGCGGCACTCAGTGCAACTCCTGATCCCGGTTCGGTTTTTGTCAAATGGACAGGCAACATTCATAGTCAAGATTGCTACAGCGATCAACCCACGATTTATGTTCGACTCAATGCCATCAAAACTTGTACCGCGACTTTTGACCAAATCACTGCGGATAATCAATCGCTCGTGCCTGTAAAATTAGCGGCTTACTACTTACCAGGCAGAGAAAATAGCGGCAAGGCATTGATTCGCATCACCAATACCAACCTTACGCCTGTCGAAGTCAAGGGTACATTGTATCATGCTAGTGGACAAATGTTAGGAATTGCAAATAGCGTGATAATTCCAACACTTGCACCACAAGCCACCGTGGAACTCTCGACAATAGATTTAGCAAAATCATGCAGTGCACCCGCGTGGACAGGATTGGCATGGTTACATTTTACGACTCCCACGGGGCTAAAACTGTTGAATTTACTAGAAAATGATAACACACTGATCAGCAATTTCACCAGCCCAGCGAATGATAATACGCTCTACAATCTGCCCGCGAGTACCAATGCAGAACAAGCAAATATTGTGTTGATTAATACCAGCGACAAAATTCAACCAGTGACTGCAACCTTATACGCAGATTCTGGTCAAATTTTGGGCAAAGCCAATACGATATTAGCTGATGTTGCCGCACGGGGAATTTTTACGCTTTCGATCAAACAACTAGAATTACTTGTCGATACAGTCCCTTGGACAAATCATGTTGCAAAACTACAAATCACTTCGCCATTGACTGAAATTAAAGCAATGGCGACGCTTCTTTCTAACGATGCGACAGTGATGAATTTGACCCCAACTCATGACAATGCCGCGTTCAACGTACCGGGCGCAACCAATCTTGACCAAGCCTTTGTTTATGTGAGTAATACCACCAATTCATCCGTACAAGTGCAAGCCACGCTCTATCATCAAGATGGTTATTTGCTGGGCAATTCAAATACAATTTTGGCGAATACTTTAGCCCCACAAGCCACACAATTGTTTTCTGTCAGTGAGTTGGAGAAAATATTTAACGTTCCCACTTGGCAAAAACGAGCTCGTCTCATGATCACTTCGCCAACGACGGGAATTAAAGTCATGACATTAATTCGCAACAGTTCAGGTGTGAGCAATATCTCTGCGGTGACGACCCATCAAGCGTTTTATTTGCCCAATGCAACCGATGTAGATAAGGCTTATGTTCGCATGATCAATCTGACTGACCTACCTGTCACGGTGACAGGGGTGGCGTATGCAGAAAATGGTCAGATATTGGGAAGTGGCATATTGACACAATTAGCGGCTCAAACCACAACAGTGCTATCTATGCCGTTGTTAGAAAGTTATTTGAAAATAACGAGTTGGAATGGAAAGATGCGTTTGGTGATCAATCCCGCAGAATTGCAAATCATGGGAACGATACGCTCCAATACTGGACAACTTGTTGATATGAGTGATGTGATTGGTGATTAGTTTTATTACAAATTATGATTAAGATCATCAATTATGATTGATGTGACTCGTAACGAATGATATGACTCGATAAATCTTATATCGAATAATATCGTTCGTTATTTTTTGTCAATCTTATCTACACCTGCTCTACATCACCGGCTTGTCCTAAAAATTAATTCTATCAATCAAGCGATTATATCTAGGACGACTGACGTGATGCTTTAATTTCTAGCCGAATCTTTTTTTCCTCAATTTCATCCAACGCCCGCATCAATAAAATTGGAATTGCCACGGCTTGATTGCCAAAAATACGACTTTGCAACCGTTGAATTTGTTCCTGCGTAAATGGCACATTGATGTAACTCACATTTTCCCGACTGCCACGTCCTTGCACTACCACACAAGGAAAATCTGTCGTAGATTCAGTGAACTCCAACTTCAAACTTTGCTGCACTTTTACTGAATTCGATGACTCAGATTCGGTAATCACTTCATTTTTCTGCAAATTTTCCTGTGTTGATTGCATCCATGCTGGAGCGGCTGGTGGTGGGGGAGTTTTTTTAGCTGCCATCACATTACCTCACATTGATTAAACGAGCCAAGCTGTCAATTTCTGCTTGAGCTTCATAGAGTTGTTGGTTATTACTTTTTTCGACTTCACCTTTCGCACTGAATACCCCCAAACCTAACCCAATCACTTTTGGATAGATGCTGCGATTTTTGACCACAGCCACTTTATCTTGTGTGGTTTGCTTGAGTGTGTGTTCAACTGCCCGTTCTTCGCTCCGCCGCGAATCTAAACAATTCAAGACTCTAATGATTTCAAATGATTCTTGCTCGATTTGATAATCTTGAATTGCTTGAGTGATTGCTGCGTAATCCAAAGCTGACGGACGAATTGGAATCACAACGTATTTTGACAAGTTCAGATAAACCCGTAGTTGATCATCCATCCACGGCGGGAAATCTAAAACAGCGAGTTTCGCTTGTGGTTTTTTGTTGGGCATTCCGGTAAGGATGGGAAAGGGTAATTTGCCGCGTTTGTGTATCCAAGTCGCTGATTGTTGACGAGGTTCGAGATCAATGACTGTAACAGACCATCCCCAATAACTGTGGAAACAATCGGCAAGATTGATACTTAGTGAGGTTTTACCTACCCCACCTTTTGGACTCCATACACTGATAAATTGAATTTTAGAATTCATGGGATTTAACACAGATGATAGATGGAGTAGTCATCATAACTAATCACATCAAATAATTCAAGTGATATGAATCGTTATTAAAAATATTATTTAATTCTCATTCTTTCTCATTTTTATGGTCATTAATATTAATTGTTTGGGTAGTAAAGTTTGCCACACCTTCTAAATAACAATTTTTTATATCAAGTAATTTTTGGCTATTTCCTGTTATAGTTTTCTATCCATAAGTGAATAATTCTTGCTGTTCTATATTTTTTTAGAGATTATCTATATTTTTCTGCGGTACGTCTATATTTTTTTGTGGTATATCAAGAGAAGATTATTTATCCTGAGTATTACTTTGGCGACTATCACCTATTATTTTTATTATCTTGCGATATATTTTGGAAGATATCTCGATAAGTTTGAATAATATCCAACTATTATTTTTATGCTTCCAATATATTTTGAATATTGGTTCATTAATTTTGAATACTCGTCAATAATTTTTGAATACTCGTCAATAATTTTTGAATACTCGTCAATAATTTTTGAATACTCG
>DYNO01000113.1:10657-10820 GCA_020721025.1 Thiomargarita sp.
TCAATAATTTTTGGCAATTGAGTCGAATAGAATTTTTGTTATCTGCTGTTCAAATATTATTTTGTAACTTAAATTTTAAATTGGGTAGTAAAGAATTTTTACTTTAACTATACTAACTTTTTACACTAACTTTTTACACTAACTTTTTACACTAACTTTTTAC
>DYNO01000114.1 GCA_020721025.1 Thiomargarita sp.
GTTCAGCAGAAATGTAACAGTTTCAGTATAATTTAATACCTCAAGAATGCTTCCGATCCTAATTCAGTGTGGCACCCACCACCTGAACCTTAATTCGTTTCATTGATCGGATTTACATAATTTAATCAATAATGAAAATTAGGGTTCAGGCAATTTAACAAAGAACCATACTACGCGGTGAAATTGAAAAATTACATCAATTCAACAGCCAATGCGACACCCATCCCGCCACCAATGCACAAAGTTGCTAAACCTTTTTTCGCGGTGCGACGTTGCATTTCATATAATAAATCAACAAGAATCCGCGCCCCTGATGCACCAATCGGATGTCCAAGGGCAATTGCTCCCCCGTTGACGTTCACTTTTGACAAATCCCAGCCCAATTCACGATTGACGGAAATGGCTTGTGCGGCAAAGGCTTCATTGGCTTCGATTAAATCTAAATCATGGACTGTCCAGCCGGCTTTTTCTAAACATTTGCGAGTTGAAGGAATGGGCCCAGTTCCCATGATCGCTGGATCAACACCGGCACTGGCGTAACTGACAATTCTGGCAAGCGGTTGTAAACCCAAGGCTTTGGCTTTGCTTTCGCTCATCACCACAACTCCCGCAGAACCATCGTTGATACCTGAAGCATTCCCCGCAGTGACTGTACCTTCTTTATTGAACGCGGGACGCAATTTACTCAAAGCTTCTGCTGTCACGCCGGCACGCGGAAATTCATCTTTGTCAAAGATCAGCGGATTGCCCTTGCGTTGTGGAATTTCTATCGGTATGATTTGATCGTTAAAACGTCCAGCATTTTGGGCGGCTTCGGTTTTTTGTTGCGATGCTGCGGAAAATTCATCTTGTTCTTGACGCGTGATACCAAATTTTGTTGCAATGTTTTCAGCGGTTTGTCCCATGTGGTAACCTTGAAAGGCATCGTTTAGTCCATCATACAACATGCTGTCTTCCAAGTTCCATGTTCCCATCCGCACCCCTTGGCGAGATTTTAACAATACGTGTGGCGCAATACTCATATTTTCCTGACCACCTGCAATGATGATATCGGCATCACCACAGCGAATGGCTTGGGCGGCTAAATGAACCGATTTCAAACCACTACCACATAACTTATTGATTGTCATAGCCGGGCAGGTTTGGGGTAAGCCCGCCTTGATGGTAGCTTGACGGGCAGGATTTTGTTTGGTACCGGCGGATAACACTTGTCCAAAAATCACTTCGTCAATTTGTTCCGTCGTTAATTTTGCGCGAATCAACAAGTTAGCGATGACTTTTGCCCCCAAATCACTGGCGGGAATATCGGCAAGAGAACCATTAAAACTACCAACCGGTGTGCGAGCGGCGGCGACGATAACAATATTTTCCACGAGTTACCTCAACTTTGTAGCTTGATTAGGGAAGAGTGATTTATGATGACCAATGTCAGATTTTAACAATACTTCGGACAGTTTTAAAATTTCATTTGATGACGAAAAAACTGTCTGAACGAGTGTTTAGAAGAATATTGAAATTATCTTGATTAATTGGCTTTATTGGCACATTTGATCGGATATGTCGTTGGTCATTGTACTTCAACTACGTGACTTTTGGGTTGATTATCACGATAATTGAATGATGTTACTTGTCGTCTTTTATCGTGAGCTTAAATTGTGTGGATAAAATCAAGGGCTATTCCCGCTAAAAAATTATAAAAAACCAACGATCTACAACACATCCGATTTTTAAAAAGGGTATTTTGTCATCGAATCTTCATATCCTCGTCAAATTCTCGTCACATAATTTATGTAGAATGATGAAGGATTTATGTGACTATTCGCAACTCTTGAGAGGTTCTGACCTATGCAACGCAGTAAATACCGTTTACTTCCCTTAACTTTCGCGATATTGGCTGCCCTAAGTGTTACAAGCTGTAGCGATGATGATGAAGATACCACGAAAAGTACGAAAACCGTGAGTTCAGTCGATTTTACGGAAACTTCCCTTCCCTCCTCCAACGCGGATATGGTGCGTAGTTATACCACTTCAAAAGCTATCCTAACTTATAGCGATGGCAGCAAAGCCGAATTTCCTCTTAGTTACAACACGTTATTTACCACGACAGATCGAGTCGGCAAAAATGCCAATGAAGCTGGGCGGTTATATGATGTCGGCATGAATCCGTTGACCGATTTGAATGGCGACCCCGTGATAGCAGAAACGCCAGATGCCAACAGTTTGCTCAATGTCGATGGCAATTTGTATCTCGTCACGCACTACGAATACGATAATATCCTTGCAAACGGTTCGTATGTAGAAAAAATGACCAATTGGTACAGTCGGATGCCGATGAGTATGACGCTCTCGAATATTACTCAAGGTTCAGATGGCAAATTAACTGCAACTGATCAAAAACCGATTGATTTTTCAAGTGTCAATGGCATTTGGATTCCTTGTTTTGGTTCACAAACTCCTTGGAATACACATTTTGGTTCAGAAGAAGACTACGATTTGTACTTTGTCAAACCGGATGGCAGTTATGGTACCGATACGTCTAATGGGTTGAAAGCCTTAACAGAAAAGTATTTTAACAGCGCCAAACAAGCCAATCCATATCATTATGGCTACATCACCGAAGTTGAAGTGAAAAAAGATGGCAATTACGCGGTGAAAAAGCATTACAATATCGGACGGGGTACATGGGAAATGGCGTTAATTATGCCCGACCAACGCACCATCTATTTTGGCGATGACGGCACTAACGTGTTGATGTCCATGTTTGTCGCGGATAAAGCGGCAGATTTGTCTTCAGGCAGCATTTATGCGGCAAAATGGAATCAAACCAGTGGTGACAACGGCGGCGCGGCGAATTTGACGTGGATTAAATTGGGCAGCGGTAATTACACAGAAGCCAAATCTATCATCGACAGTGGCATCAAATTCTGGGATATTTTCGACATCACCACGCCCGAACAAACCGCCGATTGGGCAGCGCAAGGTTACAAAGCAATTCGCGCCGGTCAATCCACCACAGAATATGTCCGTCTGAAGTCGGGCAAGGAACAAGCGGCAACCTATTTAGAAACCCGTCGTTATGCTGCTTATTTGGGAGCGACGACCGAGTTTAATAAAATGGAAGGGATTGCCGTGAATCGCAAAGATAAAAAGTTATACATGGCAATATCTTATATCGACAAAGGAATGAAGGCAGACAGCAGCGGACCGGTGGATCACATTCAAGTGCCTAAATTAAATGCCGGCGGCGTGTATGAAATGGCGTTGGCGAGCGGGCAAAAAGATCACAATAGCGCAACGATTAACAGTGAATGGGTAGCAACCAACATGTCTATTCCTACTCAATTACGTGGGGAAGACATTGCGACTGATGCGAAGGGGAATACCGCCCATCCCAATAAAATTGCGAATCCTGACAATATCTTCTTTGCTGAAAAAATGCGTACTTTGTTCATTGGCGAAGATTCAGGAACGCACGTCAATAACATGGTATGGGCATACAACGTGGATACCAAAAAGTTGACTCGTTTGATGAGTGTTGCCAGCGGTGCGGAATCCACCGGTTTGCAAGTGGTTGAAAATATGAAGGGTCACGCCTACATCATGAGTAACTCACAACATCAAGGGGATTGGCTCAGTACCATGCCCAAAGACCTGAGTGCAGCGTTGGAAGCGGAAGCGAAAACTCAATTTGGGACGAACTCGAAAAATGTGCCAAATTACTATCTGCAAGGGCGGGTGGGTTATATCGGCGGCATTCCGGGATTGTAACGGTTGAAATTAACGGTCGTGGTGAATTTTTCAGAATATTTTGAGATAGAATTGGTTGATTTTCCTCAGAATCCTCTACGAACCACGACCCCGTTTAACCGGTGCAAGTTTCTGTTCAATCTGCTTCAAAAAATTATTTTCATTCACGACGGTCAATTCAAACGTATTGGTCAAACCGACCACTTTCTCGTCTGGTATTCCCAAAACTAACAACAGCGCATTACTTTTTTCTAATTTCAATCGCTTACGCAACGCTGAATACTTACCGATGAATTGCCGAAATTCGCCAGATTTGCATTCAATCCACAAAGGCATCGAACCGTTGATGAGAAAAAACAGATCGATTTCATTTTTATCGGCATCCGGAAAATGAACGTGAAAACCACGTAAACAGGAAAATTTAATTTTTCTATCAACCAGTAACGTCGCCACCTTCATCAATACATACCATTCCAACCAATCGCCATTGAAAAAATTGATGATTTTGGGCACCGTTTGCAACGAGATGTGAATTTTTTTGCCCGTCTTGTCATACGTGTATCTGGTAATAAAAGCGTTATCATATAATTCTTTTAGAGATTCAATAATGATCTTTATGTCTTTTTGGCTACGAGAAGTTAAATTGAGCATAACATAGGAATGATGTCCTTGTGTCCGCTTAATTTTTTCACACAATTCGCCTAAAATTGCATAATTATCACCGAGTTTCACGGCAACTTCATCGAAAAATCCGCTAATATCCATCGCTGCCTGATTGGGCGTAACCGTGATTTGCTTTGCCTTAAACCATTGAATAATATCATTATAATTTTCAAATATCGGCGAGGAACTCAGATTTGCGAACGCATAGCCACTCCTGGTCTTGGTTGATTCGTCGCTGGGGAGCTGTACATTTTTTCTGCCCTTGGCTGTCTCGTCGCGGATTTGCTGTATCGTTTTTTTGAGCTTGGCAGCTTCATCGCGGGCTAACCGTGCATCTTGTTTTAATTGCAGAATTTCTTCATGTAGCTGTGATATTTCTCCAGATAAATCAGTAACTAACGAGATAGAATTTTGCACATAAAGCGGAGTTTGACACAAGGGACATTTCGCTCGTTTTCCTTCATGTTGATTGCCGATTTCACGAATAAATTTACAGTGGAGACACTGGACGATTGCCACGTTAAATTCCCTCAATATTTTTCGATTGTCGAAATTATATCGTATCCTGTTTAAACCGGTGCAATTTTCTGTTCAATCTGCTTCAAAAAATTGTTTTCATTCACCACTGTCAATTCAAATGTATTAGTCAAACCGACCACTTTCTCATCGGGCATTCCCAAAACGAACAACAGCGCATGACTTTTTTCTAATTTCAATCGCTTACGCAACGCTGAATACTTACTGATGAATTGCCGAAATTCACCAGATTTGCATTCAATCCACAAAGGTATCGAACCATTGATGAGGAAAAACAGATCGATTTCATTTTTATCGGCATCCGGAAAATGAACGTGAAAACCGCGCAAACAGGAAAATTTAACTTTTTTATCAACCAGTAACGTCGCCACCTTCATCAACACATACCATTCCAACCAGTCGCCATTGAAAAAATTGATGATTTTTGGAGTAGTTTGCAGCGAAATGTGCACCCGTTTGTTCACCTTATCATACACATAGCGCGTGATAAACGCATTATCGTATAATTCCTTGAGGAAACTGATAACAATCTGCGAGTTTTTTTGGTTATAAGAAACTAGATTTAATGTAAACTTTCCCCATCTATGCTGAGAATGTTTGATTTTTTCACATAATTCGCCCAAAACTGCATAATTATCACCGAGTTTCACGGCAACTTCATCAAAAAATCCGCTAATATCCATTGCAGCTTGATTGGGTTCAACCTTGATTTGCTGTGCGTTAAACCATTGAATAATATCATCATAGTTTTCAAATATCGGCGAGGAACTCAGATTTGCGAACGCATAGCCACTTTTGATCTTGGTTACTTCGTCACAGGTCAGCCGGACATTTTGTTTTAATTGCAAGATTTCTTCATGTAGCTGTGATATTTCTTCAGATAAATCAGTCACTAGCGTGACAGAATTCTGTACATAGAGCGAAGTTTGACACGAAGGACATTTCACTTTCTTTCCTTCATGTTGATTGCCGACTTCTCGAACAAATTTACAGTTGGTACACTTGACGATTGCCATATTGAATTTCCTCAATATTTTTTCGATGGTTAAGCGAGGTGTAGGGTGCATAAACGCAGTGTCATGCACCAAAAATTTTGAGATTCGTAAGGTGTATGATGCTTCGCTTATACCCCCTACGAGCTTGATTATCATTCAGAAGCCGTATTGCCAACCAATTCAACGGGTTCTGTGCTGACCGCTTCATCTTCAGTGACATCTGCCCATTCATCCAATTCTTCGGGCCACTGCAAATCTTCCAACGTTTCCATTAAAATTTTCAGCCCCTGCTCATAACCTTGCTGCGTTTGCGCCGGCGTTTTCGTAAACACAATCATCCGATACCAAGTCGATAATAAATCATGAATTAATTTAGAATACGCCTCAATTCGCAAATCTTCCGCATCGCCTTCCAAACTTTTCGCCACGCCATAATTCCACGCACTGTCTAGGGCACGAGTGAAATGTAACCAATTGAATTCTTTCAAAGTCATTCGCTCTTTGACCGCGTCACGAAAGGCTTTCAACATTTCCGCCCCCTTGCGAGGATACGGTCGCCACACCCCTTCATGTTCTGTGGTAAAGGCAGCCCGAAACTTTTCCAAATCCGCAGCTTTTTCAGGATACGGTGGTAATTCAAACTGTGCCGTGTGTTGGGGTTTTGCACCTTCGATTTTTACCCCATCGGACAAATTAAAGACTTCAATTTCAGGATGATGGCGCAATGCAGCTTCCACTGTAAATCGAGCGGAATTGTAATAAGCATAGGTGAAAATCTGACCTTCGCTTTCTGGAAAGTTTGCAGCGGCGGCAACCGGTGTCCCCGATTCCCGACTGCGTCCCTGCCCTTCCCAATAACCTTTGACGTGATCTTGTTCTTGATCGCGAAAGCCCAAGTCTAAACCTAAGAAAAACAATTGCTTCGGTTGTGCAAATACTGCAACGGCTGTGGCACTGTTCCCTGTCGTGGGGTGAGTGAAAGTGATGGGGCGAGAAAATGCAACGGGGTTGGCTTTACCGGACTCATTGAATAATAACGGGTCTTTGAAATAACTGATCACCGATTTCTCATCGGATTTAAAATAACAAATGAACGGGATATCGGGCTGCATTTCTAACAATTCCCAAAATCCCTCGTCCAATTCCGTATCAAGATTACACTGAAAATCAGGACGAATGCCGTTTTTATTCAACGTCCGCATTGCTGAGTGGGCAGCAATAATAATTAATTTATCTTGATTTTCCTTCAACCATTCCACATTGTCGCCCAATGAGGGACCGGCACCGATGACAATAATACGACTACTTTCAGACAGTTGCGGCGGCATAAAGTTGATCGGAGTCTTTTTCTTCAGATTACGCGCTCCGTAGCACATATTACGCACTTCGCGGTCAAATGGCACGAAAATTTCTGTCAAGGCACGCCAGCGTAACTCGAAGTTAGCAATCAAGTTATCAAAATCTTTCGATGGATACGCGGGGAGAAAACGCAACCACGCCGTCGCAGTCATGGGAGCTTGCCCAATTAACAATTCTGGCAAATTTTGGGGCATATTGGGACCAATGTGCAACACCAAGCGACCGATTTTTTGCTCTAATGCGGCATAGTCGATAAAAAGACAGGAAAGCGAGAATTTTTCTACGTCCGGCTCAATAAACACCGCGTCAATCAAGTTGCTATTGTTGAGATAATTTAGAATATGCAATCCGGTAAAAATTCCCAAAAACACCGTAACCCCTGAGAATCGTTTACCATCGGGCATGTAGGGCAAACTGACGATCCCCGTTGCCGCATGTTCAACCACGACGGGCAGCGCGGTTTGGATTTTCTGAATAAATTGCGCCAATCGGTCGCCGTGTTCAATGCCCCATGCAATATTTGGAATGATAGATAATTTGTCAATCCACCCCGTATGATGCGGCGCGCCCAACTTTTCGGTATATTTTAACAATTGTCCCGCGGGATGGCAGACTTGCCCTGTAGTTTGGTCAATGATGTCTAAAAAATTTGGATCAATGCGTACTTCATAACGTCCCGTCCCCATTTGTTCAATGGCATTACCTACGTCGGGATAGCGTCGTTTGAAGAATTGAATATTTTTTTGCTGCATATCCAATACAATTTTCGCACGTCTTTTAGGCGGAGCTTTTTTTAATTTTTCAATAATATCTAACGCCATGTTATTTTCCTTTTCTGAATCCTAATTTTCATAATTAACCTAATTGACATAATTTGTTATGCCAATTAGAGGTTATTTAAACCTGTCAAGTTTCTGAAACCTGACAGGTTTGCATCTCAAGTGCGTAACTCTTGTTATTAATTCACTTGAGGATCCAATTCACCCTTTTTATAACGGCTGACCATTGCATCAAGGGAAATCGGTTTGATTTTTGAACCCATGCCAGCGCATCCGAAGGCTTCATAACGCAGTTTACAAACGGAATTCATGGCTTTGACAGTTTCTTTCAAGAACTTGCGGGGATCAAATTCTTTTGGTTTGTCGTGCAAGAATTGCCGAACTGCACCTGTGGATACCATGCGTAAGTCTGTGTCAATATTGACTTTTCTCACGCCGTTTTGAATTCCGCGCACGATTTCTTCAACCGGTACACCGTAAGTTTCACCCATCGCACCACCAAATTTATTAATGATTTGCAACCATTCTTGCGGCACAGACGATGAACCGTGCATCACTAAGTGAGTATTTGGAATGCGGTTATGGATGGCTTTGATGCGGTCAATCGCGAGAATATCGCCAGTCGGTGGACGGGTAAATTTGTACGCACCGTGACTGGTTCCAATGGCAATTGCGAGGGCATCTACGCCAGTTTTCTTCACGAAATCAGCGGCTTGTTCTGGATCAGTCAACAATTGATCATGAGAAAGTACGCCTTCCGCGCCACTGCCGTCTTCTTCCCCGGCAACTCCAGTTTCCAATGAACCCAAACATCCCAATTCACCTTCCACTGAAACGCCACAATCATGAGCCATTTCAACCACTTTACGAGTCACTTCGACGTTATATTCGTAAGTAGAAGGCGTTTTTGCATCTGCCATCAAAGAACCGTCCATCATCACGGAACTAAAACCGCTCTGAATGGAACGCAAACATACGCCTGGTTCTGCGCCGTGATCTTGGTGCATGACCAGTGGAATGTGGGGATACATTTCGGTTGCTGCCAGAATCAGATGGCGTAAAAATGGTTCACCTGCATAAGAACGTGCGCCGGCAGAGGCTTGAACAATCACCGGACTGTCGGTGACATCCGCAGCTTGCATGATGGCGTGAATTTGTTCCATATTGTTGACGTTGAAAGCGGGAACCCCATAACCATGTTCTGCTGCATGATCAAGCATTTGACGCATTGAAATAAGCATTGAAATCCTCCTAACGGTCTCAAGTAAAAGTATTAGTCGTTTTTGTGAAATTATTCTTTTAGGTATGGAAGCATGACACCGGTTAATCTTATCACAAGTTCAAGCGAGTCACGCAATCTGAAGGATTTTATCGGCGATTACTCGGCTGTAGTGAAGGGACGCGCAGACAAGTAGATAAAGTCATGATGAGAAATTATTTCAAATAAAACAAAGAGATTCTCGGACACCGGCGTAAGAATAACTTGTAAAATCGCTTGAATATTCGGATTTAAACAGCGTTATTCCTAAAATTTTGCAAAATGATTTAAAATCCAAATAGTTATTGTAGTAAACGCACTGGATTTACTGACAACACGGCATAATTTCCGCGAATTGATGAATCGCATTGAATTCTGCTACATCTTTGCGTTCAGCACGGCTATCTGGTTGAAAAATCGCCAATAAATGCACAATGCCATAACTCTGAGCCGCACGCAATACCGCCAAATTATCATCAATCAATAATGTCGTCGCGGGATGAAATCGTTCTACTTGTTGTAATTGTTGCCAAAACTCCGCAGATTCTTTGGGCAATCCTATTTCATGTGACGAAATAATGTGATCAAAATACGCAGTCAGTGGAATTTGCTGCATTTTTAATTCAAGACTTTTACGATGTGCATTGGTGACTAACACCACTCGTTTGCCACACCGCCGCAATTCTTCTAAAAATTCAACTACATACGGATGTAATGCGATGAGATAAGCAATTTCTTGTTTCAACGCCATGATATCCACATTCAATTGCTGCGTCCAATAATCCACACAATACCACGATAAAGTTCCCTGTGTTGCAGTAAATTGTTGATGTAAATGTTCTTTTGCTTCGAGAAGCGGCAACTGGTGTTGTTGGGCATACGCTGCGGGTAAATGTTCGCGCCAAAAATGGTTGTCAAAATAGAGGTCTAACAGGGTGCCATCCATGTCTAAAAAGACGCTATGAATCTGTTGCCAAATCAAGGAAGTAGAGTGCATCTGATATTTTTGATAAGTGAACACGCGGGATTGTTGGTCGAGAATTTAATTTTACATTCATCTGAAACAGCATTTTATAATAAAATCAAAGTAATAAATACTGTCTTGCTGAAATAGGACGGATTCAGTGTTTCAAAACTTGATACAAGAATTCATCATATCATAACTTGAAATAGGCAAGCCCAAATTCACCACATGTTCAGCGTCACGGCAAAACCATCTGCAAATAGACTTCTTGCAAAAGTCCAATGCTGAGAAATTTTTATTGTTTTAAATCAACCTATTGGCTTTAATTGAGCAAGAGGTTGACAACTATCACTAACTTTGCTATGATTTATTAGGATTTACACCGAATCAT
>DYNO01000115.1:0-4780 GCA_020721025.1 Thiomargarita sp.
AAATAGAAACAGCTTAATCTACATGGCTTAAAGATGTCAAATCGGTTCTATAAGATTTCTACCCGTTTGGCATGGTAAAGGGGGAAATTATCCGCCACCGGAATCGCCTCTCCCGTTGGAGAAGTAATGCGAATACCATCTTGTAAAATCAAGAACTTATTGCTGCTGACATGACCGCGCAAGGTCATCGTGCTGTATTCTGTTTGATGATTATTTTTTTGAACATCGACACCGGGCAAATCTCTAAGTAAATCAAGTAGATTAATATAACGACGTTGATAAATTTGTTCTTTTGTCACCACAATCACGGTCGAAGGGGTATCGTCGATAGTTTCTTCATGTTTGGAGGCTGTAACAATGGGGATATCCATGAGTTGCTCCAACGATAAATCGATCAATTGGTCGAGCACTTTTTGTTTGCCCGATTCGACGGCAACCACTGGAAAGCTGCTGATTAAAAACCATATTAGCCAGAAATATATCCACTTGTTCATGGGATTTATCCAAAAAGATGAGAACTAGAAATAATTGTATCATGTCGTTCATTGAATCATTTGGCATTGATTGAGGAGTTACACAGTTCAAGTTTAATTTATAATCAATTCAATGAGTTAGTTTATCAACCCGGTTTAAGATATTTTTAGTAAAATCAATCAATTAGAATCTCAAAGGGCGTGATTCCTATTTCTATTGATTTCATGGAAATAAAAATATAAAATTGTTGCCCCTTAAAAAATTGCATTTATCAAGTTGCACATGAGATTGTCAAAATTCCGTGCTAAACTAACACATCGTTGTTAAATCTGTGTATAATCTAAATTTTTGTAAAGAGAACATTTTTGTGATAACCAAACTTCGTAACATTGCTATTATTGCTCACGTTGATCACGGCAAAACCACACTGGTAGATAGATTACTGCAACAATCTGGTACCTTGAACAGCCGTGCCCCGCAGCAAGAACGCATGATGGATTCCAATGATTTAGAAAAAGAACGTGGTATCACCATTTTGGCTAAAAATACCGCGCTTCGTTGGCAAGATTACCGTATTAATATCGTTGATACCCCCGGTCACGCCGATTTTGGTGGCGAAGTGGAGCGGGTGCTGTCGATGGTTGATTCCGTATTATTATTAGTGGATGCGGTCGATGGGCCCATGCCACAAACCCGTTTTGTCACTCAAAAAGCACTGCAACGTGGCTTGCGTCCGATTGTCGTGATTAATAAAGTGGATCGTGACGGTGCGCGTCCAGAATGGGTGTTAAATCAAACATTTGACCTATTCGATAACTTGGGCGCGGACGAATCTCAACTCGATTTCCCGGTGATTTATGCCTCAGCTTTACAAGGTTACGCCAGCAAGGACAGCACGGTAAGAAGTGGCGACATGCAACCCTTATTTGCCGCAATTGTCGAACACGTCCCCATTCCCGACGTTGATCCCGAAGAGCCATTTCGCTTACAAGTCAGTGCGTTAGATTATTCCAGCTACGTCGGCATTATTGGCATTGGACGGATTGAAAGCGGTCGGGTAAAAACCAATACTCCCGTTGTCGTTGTCGATGTCAAGGGACAGAAACGCAATGGGCGGGTGCTGCAAATCTTTGGTTTTCATGGCTTAGAACGCATTGAAGCTCCCGAAGCGACGGCAGGCGACATTATCGCATTCACGGGAATTGAGCCGCTGTTTATTTCCGACACTTTGTGCGATGCCACACGAGTTGAAGCCCTACCGCCGCTGACCGTTGACGAACCGACCGTGAGCATGACGTTTCAAGTCAATACCTCGCCATTCGCAGGAAAAGAAGGTAAATATGTGACTTCTCGACAAATTCGGGAACGGTTACAGCGCGAATTGTTGCATAATGTTGCATTGCGTGTGGAAGATACCGAAGACCCAGATAAATTTTCAGTGTCGGGGCGTGGCGAGTTGCATCTGGGCATTTTGATTGAAAATATGCGGCGGGAGAATTATGAATTGGCAGTGTCCCGTCCGAAGGTCATTACCAAAGAAATTGACGGGGTGCTGTCCGAACCCTATGAAAATCTGACGGTTGATGTTGAAGATACCTATCAAGGCGTGGTGATGGAAAAACTTGGGGAACGCCGCGGGGAATTTGTCAACATGGCGAATGATGGCAAGGGGCGAGTTCGGTTAGATTTCGTGATTCCTTCACGCGGATTGTTCGGATTTCGCACGGAATTTTTGACTGCGACGTGTGGTACGGGCTTGTTATATCACGTATTTAGCCACTATGCTGCGGTGAAAACCGGGACAATTGGACAGCGCAATAACGGGGTATTGGTTGCCAATGCCGAAGGTAAAAGTTTGGCTTACGCCTTGTTTAATCTGCAAGAACGGGGACGCTTGTTTATTGGGCATGGCGAGGCAGTTTATGAAGGCATGATTATTGGTATCCATTCTCGTGATAACGATTTGGTAGTTAATCCATTGAAAGCCAAACAATTAACCAATATGCGGGCGGCGGGATCGGATGAAAATATTATTCTGGTGCCACCAATTCGGATGTCGTTGGAACAAGCACTTGAATTTATTGATGATGATGAATTGGTTGAAGTCACGCCCAAGGCAATTCGGTTACGTAAGCAGTTTTTGAAAGAGCACGAACGCAAAAAAGCGTCACGCGCCGCGACAGTTTAAAAAATTTAGGGTGTGTCATATTGCTCTTTAAAATCAAGAAAGTATGGCACACCAGCAATTTATATCATGTATTTGCAAGAAACGATTTGAATATTTCAATGGATTATATAACTAAAATTAATCAATTACTCCAGCCAAAAATTCATCTTGACATCAATGTGTTAGATTTATTTGCCGGATGTGGGGGATTATCATTAGGATTTGAAGCAATTGGTTTCCAAACAATGGGTTATGAACTTGAACCCGCTGCCGTGGCGACTTATAACAAAAATCTTGTGGGTCATTGTGTCAATCAAAAACTTTCGTTAAATACGGAATACTGTCAACAAGTTGATGTTATTATTGGCGGTCCCCCTTGTCAACCGTTCAGTGTCGGCGGGCAGCAAAAAGGGATAGATGACGATAGAAATGGTTTTCCTACCTTTATCAAAGCAATTAAACAGTTACAGCCTAAAGTATGGTTGTTTGAAAATGTACGTGGGATGCTCTACGCTAACAAGTGGTATTTGGAACAAATTCTCAACGAATTAGCTACTCAAGACTATCTCATCAATTACCAGTTATTAAATGCCGTGAATTTTGGTGTACCTCAAAATAGAGAACGATTATTTGTCGTAGGGCATCATGGCAATTTTTATTTCCCAGAACCAGAGAGTCATAAAGTCACTATTGCCCAAGCAATTGCTGATCTGATTGAAACGACAGAAGATGAAAGTAAAATTTTAACAACTTCAATGGATCACTACATCGCAAAATACGAAAAAGCCTCTCAATGTATTAATCCTAGAGATTTACAACTACACAAACCTGCGCGTACCCTGACTTGTCGTAATATTGCCGCCGCCACCGGTGATATGCAGCGCGTGAAATTGAAAGATGGCAGACGCAGACGAATTTCAGTGAGAGAAGCAGCGCGTTTGCAAAGTTTCCCAGATTGGTTTGAATTTATAGGAACAGAAACTCAGCAATTCTACCAAATTGGCAATGCCGTTCCTCCCTTATTAGCTTATCATCTTGCTGATTCTATTAAAAATTATTTGCTAACCCCGACTATTTTGCAAAGAACGGACAATATCAAAATACCAACGACTCAAATGAGCTTATTGTGAACTACTTGACCCAAAACAAGAAATCGCCGAGCGTTATCCGGATGCTTGATGAAGCCATTGATATTTTAAAAGCTGTTGGCATTCCGACAATGGGTAAAACCGAAAGAACTCTTGAACGGATGGCGATGGCGTTTTTGGCTGTGGCAGGCGTGAGCGAATGTTGGGAACAAGCGATTGACAACCATTTTTTAAAAACCAGAGATATTATTGATTTCAATAACAAATATTTTGAAGAACATCTATCTCGTGGCTCATACGATGATATTCGTCGTAAAGATTTGAAATTATTGATGCTTGCTCACCTTATTTTGAATAGTGCGGATAATCCTCATGCCGCAACAAACGATCCGAGGCGCGGTTACAGTTTGGCAACTGATTTTATGCTGTTAATCAGGACGTATGGAACAGATAATTGGAATATCTCGCTGAAAAATTATTTAATCAACAAAGTTCCACTCGAAGAACAATTGTCCAGAAAACGTAATATTAACAAAGTGATAGTTAATTTATCGAATGGTCAGATATTGGAATTATCGGCTGGAGAACATAATTTACTACAAAAACAGATTATTGAAGAATTTCTGCCCAGATATGGGAAGGGTTCGAGTCTTTTGTATGTTGGAGACACAGCTAAAAAGTTTTTACATTTTGATGAACCGCAGCTTAAAGCATTGCAATTCTTTGAGCTATCTCATGAGAAATTGCCAGATATTATCGCGTATAACTCAATGAATAAGTGGATATATTTAATTGAAGCGGTACATAGTCATGGGGCTATTAACGAAGTTAGATTATTAGAATTGCAAGAATTGACTAAAAACTGTATTGCTACAATCATTTACATCACGGCTTTTTTAAATCGAATTGAATTTAAAAAGTGGGTTGGTGAAATCGCATGGGAAACTGAGGTTTGGATAGCGGATAATCCCGATCACTTAATTCATTTCAATGGACATAAATTTTTAGGAGCATGTTTAAAATAATTAGCAAGCGTAGGGTGTATAAGCAA
>DYNO01000115.1:4880-10681 GCA_020721025.1 Thiomargarita sp.
TGTATGACACTGCGTTTATGCACCCTACTCTTGCTGGTGAATAATATTGGAAATTAAAGATTAGTACGCCCACCTTCTTTTAACGCTTTCATTTTAACGGCATTTAAATCTTCTTGTTGCAGTTGCAGTTGAATAGGAATTTCCACCATTTGAGTCAATATTGCTTGAGCGTAATATCGTGTTTGTTTGATCGCTTCAGGCAGATTTGTCACAGAGTGCCACTCACCCGCTTCCACAGAGTCAAGGAGTTCCTGTTCTTCTCGGTCTAATTGATTCATGAATGTTCTCGATTCAAGTAAAGTTTGGTGTACTTTCTGCTGGGAAAAATTGTCTTTAAAAATAATTCGTTGCCATTATCTATGAAGGGGACAAGATAAATATATTGGTTGATAGAAACTACATAGATTTGCTGATTTTGGTATTTATCTCGGTTAGGGTGTTCAAGAATATCAAGCAGTCCACCCTGTTCTATATGAGAAATCACTTCTTCAAACGAAATACTTCTTTCTTGTTGCAATTGTTTGTTTTTGTCTTCATTCCACCGAAACGTTTTTAACATTTGATTATTTTGAATTAATGTCAAACAAGCGTAGGGTGTATAAGCAAAGCGTCATACACCATTGTGAATTTAAACACTTTGGTGCATGACACTGCGTTTGCTCAAGAAAGCATCATTTGATGATTAACCGGATAAATTGCGTTTAGATTTTACGAAAAATCAACGTTCCATTCGTGCCACCAAAACCAAAAGAATTCGACATGGCGACTTCAATGGGCATGGGACGGGCATGATGCGGGACATAATCTAATCCGGCGCAACCCGGGTCTAAATGGTCTAAGTTAATGGTTGGCGGTGCCACTTGATCATGCAGACTTAATACAGTAAATACCGCTTCCAAGCCCCCCGCCGCGCCAAGCAAGTGTCCGGTCATCGACTTGGTGGAACTGACTGCCAATTTTTCCGCCGCCGCGCCAAATGCTCCCTTGATTGCCAAACATTCAGCTTTATCCCCTACGGGAGTCGAAGTGCCATGAGCATTAACATAGTCGATTTGCGACGGATTGAGATGAGCATCTCGTAACGCATTGAGCATACAGCGTTTTGCACCCTCACCCTCCGCGGGGGGTAAGGTCATGTGATACGCATCGCCACTCATGCCATAGCCAATTAATTCTGCGTAAATTACTGCACCACGTTGTTTGGCATGTTCATATTCTTCCAATACCAATACGCCCGCCCCATCGCTTAAAATAAATCCGTCTCGATCCTTATCCCAAGGACGGCTTGCGGTTTCGGGGGAATCATTGCGAGAAGTCAATGCCCGTGCTGCGGCAAATCCAGCGAGTCCCAAGGGAGAAGTTGCCATTTCTGCCCCTCCAGCCACCATCACATCGGCATCACCGTGCATAATCAAGCGCGCCGCATCGCCAATACAATGCGTTCCCGTGGCACAGGCGGTCACGATGGCGTAGTTGGGTCCCCGCATTCCATATTTGATCGATAGATTTCCAGCAATCATGTTGATAATATTGCTCGGAACGAAGAATGGGGAGATTTTGCGCGGACCGTGTTGTAACAGCGTGGAGCGTCCTTTTTCGATACCGGGTAATCCACCAATGCCGGAACCAATACAGATTCCCATACGTTCAGCATTCGCATCAGTGATTTCTAATCCAGCATGTTCAATGGCTTGCGAACCCGCAGCAATGCCATAATGAATAAATGGATCCATCTTTTTGATTTCTTTAGAGGGTAAATAATGACTGGCATCAAAATTTTTGACCATACCCCCGATCTGACTTGGGAAACCAGAAACATCAAATTCGGTAATTTTTGCAATTCCACTTTTTCCCGCGAGAATGGTTTCCCAGTTCTCTTTGACGGTCAAACCCACAGGTGAAACAGCCCCTAATCCGGTGACTACCACTCGTTTTTTTGTCACGTTATCTATATCCAATCGAAAAATAAAGGATAGAGACAAGAAAATTGCGTATTCTCATCGTCTTATTTGGGTGAAGAGAAGGAAGAAAATTGCCGGGCAACCGTGTGACTGGCGATTTCCTTCCTAGATGTCATCTGTGCGAACTACTCTTGATGACCTGAAATATAGTCAATAGCTTGCTGGACAGTAGTAATTTTTTCAGCTTCTTCATCAGGAATTTCACAGCCAAATTCCTCTTCCAACGCCATTACTAATTCTACCGTATCTAATGAATCTGCACCTAAGTCCTCGACGAAAGAGGATTCCTTTTTAACTTCTTCCTCTTTCACACCAAGTTGTTCTGCAACAATTTTCTTGGTTTTTTCTTCGATTTCTTTGATGGTAAGTGCCATAGTAAAAATATCCTCAAGAATGAAAAGAAACTCGGTTCAACTGAAAAAATAATTAGAAAATCTCAAATTTTTACGCCATGTACATGCCGCCATTCACATGCAGGGTTTCCCCTGTCACATAACTGGCTGCCGCAGAAGCTAAAAAGACCACTGCTGCTGCCACATCCTGCCCCGTTCCTGCTCGGTTAAGTGGAATTTGTTGTATTAACATCGCCTTATGTTCTTCAGGCAAGGCATGGGTCATATCAGTTTCGATAAATCCCGGCGCAATCGCGTTGACAGTGATATTGCGACTGCCAATTTCTTTTGCCAAAGATTTGGTGAAGGCGATAACTCCTGCTTTGGAAGCGGCATAATTGGCTTGTCCGGCATTGCCGGTTAAACCTACGACTGATGTAATGTTGATAATCCGTCCACTTTTTGCCTTCAGCATAGCACGAACACAGGCTTTGGTGAGGCGAAACACACCTGTCAAATTAGCGTTGATCACTGCTTCCCACGCGTCATCCTTCATGCGCATGACAATATCGTCTTGGGTAATGGCAGCGTTGTTCACCAAAATACTGGGCATGTTTTTACCAAAGTCTTTTACCAACGTGGTGATAGAATCTGCGGAAGAAATATCCAATACTTTGCCTTGTCCCACAATTTGATGGTCAGTAAAATATTGTTGAATCCGTTGTGCGCCGGCTTCGGTGGTTGCCGTGCCTATCACTGTCGCACCCGCCTGTCCTAATGCAAGGGCAATGGCTTGACCAATCCCACGACTTGCACCGGTGACGAGGGCAGTTTCTCCCGTTAAATCCAATTTCACGCAGAATCCTCCAATGTTTTGAGGGCTTGTTCTAGGGTTGAGTTGTCGTAAATTGCCAAAGTTTTCACCTGTGCATTGATGCGTTTGCTTAAGCCGGTCAAGACTTTACCCGGTCCACATTCAAACAGCAAGGTCGTACCTTCAGCAGCGATTTTGTTCACCGTTTCTACCCAACGCACCGGCTTGATTAATTGTTCGGTCAAAGCAGTGCGAATTGCAGTTGCATCCGTTTTGGCAGTGACATCAACATTGTGAATCACTGGAATTTTGGGTGAATTGATCGTTGTATTGGCTAAACGTTGTGCCATCTGAGTCGCTGCGGGTTGCATTAAATCACAATGAGCAGGTACACTGACCGCAAGAGCCACCACTTTTTTCGCACCGGCTTGTTTTGCTTGGATCATTGCCCGTTCGACCGCTGCTTGATTTCCGGCGATGACAACCTGTCCCGGCGCATTGAAATTCACCGCTGCAACCACTTGACCTTCAGCCGCTTGGGCACAGACTGCGATAATTTTAGCATCTTCTAAACCCAAAATCGCAGCCATCGCACCTTGACCTTCGGGCACCGCCGCCTGCATGAACTGTCCACGGGCTTGAGCTAGACCCACGGCATCAGAATAATCAATAGCTTGGGCACAGGTGAGGGCAGAATATTCCCCAAAACTGTGTCCTGCCATGACATTGGGATCGCTTCCCCCCTGTTGTTTCCAGACGCGCCACACAGCAACACTGGTAGCGAGCAATGCCGGTTGGGTTTTATCAGTTTGATTCAACGTAGATTCGGGACCGGTTTGGCACAATTTCCATAAATCATAACCAAGGATAGTCGAGGCTTGCTCAAAAGTTTGCTTGACGATGGGAAAACTATCCGCCAATTCAGACAACATGCCCACAGCTTGTGAACCCTGTCCGGGAAAAATAAATGTGTGCTTCATAGATGAAAGAGACACTGAAATTTTTTAATGTGTAAATACCGCAATGTAAAAGGAATAATCCGAGTTATGTTTTTCAATGGATTATAATTTATCCGCTATATTCTATCACAAACTTTCGCACAAGTTTCATATCTCTTCTATTATTTATGCCGAGCCCACCGATTCAAACGGCGAAAGAGTTTGGCTCATTTTCATCTCACCTATCTTTTATCTTTAAAATCAACAGATTAATTATTTCATAGCTGTGACAAATTTGTAACCGTCAGGGTTGAATTGGTTGTCATAAGGCAGGACGGAGCACGCAGTAGTTGAATGACCGGCGCAGTATTCGGACGCACACCCCGCCAGATAAAAAAGGATTCCGCTGCTTGTTCCACCAACATCCCCAATCCATCAATCGCTTGCTGGGCACCTTGTTGTAATCCCCATGTCAAAAATGGCGTAGTTTGTTTTGCATACATCATGTCATAACACCACGCGTTTTTGGCAAGTAAATTATCTGGCAACGGTGGCAATTCCCCCTGTAAACTTGCAGATGTGCCATTGATTACCAAATCAAATTGTTGCCCGTGCAATGCTGCATAGGTAGCGGCGCGCAATGTCCCCAAGGGTGAAAATAATTGCACCAATTCCTGAGCTTTAGCCACGGTGCGATTGGCAATCACGCAACTATTCGGCTGTTGTTCGAGTAACGGTTCAATCACCCCACGCACTGCCCCACCTGCCCCCAAAATAAGCACGCGTCGCTCACGAATTTGTCCCCCATGATTTTGTAAAACATCACGCACCAAGCCCACACCATCAGTGGTATCACCATAAATTTTTTCTTCAATATCAAACCACAAAGTGTTTACTGCCCCTGCCCGTTGCGCGCGTGGAGTTCGATGAGTCGCCAATTGCCATGCGTCTTGTTTAAAAGGCACCGTAATATTTAAACCACTCCCGCCATGCTCTCGAAACTGTTTGACTGCTTTAGCAAATTCTCCCGGCGCGGTATCAATCAAAAGAGCTTGATAAGTTAAATTTTGGGCGGTTTGGCGCGCAAATTCTGCATGAATCAACGGAGATTTACTGTGTCCAATCGGATTGCCCATCACAGCATAATGGTTGGGTGAAGCGTAAGATGTCATGTTAAAATTTCACAGTGTGAATCAATAAAATTGCAGGACGTAACACCTGAAATTTCATGAAAAATATTTTTATCGGTGATATAGCTGGGGAACTACAAAAAGCTCATCTAAACCTATCAGATTTGCTAAAACCTGACAGGTTTAACTTTGGATGTAAAATCAAATGAACTACACAATAGTTCGGACAGTTCTAAAATTATATTTTAATATCAATCAGTTATCGAATGAGCCGAATAACTATAATTTATTGATTTTAATAAGTAATTATAGAAAGCTGTCCGAAGCATTGCCATATTAAATATAGTTGCTCTAGCTGATTAAATTATATCGCTATGGTAACGTAAAAGTGTTTTGTTGCCAAACTTTATCTTAAAACCATACGTTTACTCATGAAAACTTCGCATGTTATCTTGAATCTTCATCTTGAGGTCTGGTATAGTGTTCCTAAATCGTTTATAGGTTTGTCGATTGATAACCACTATTGTATAATTGGGTCGAATTAAAAAATCTTACAAGTTATTTAAAGTAGCGGATTCAAGCCATGTTATTAGCACATAAGATTGAATTAAGACCCACAGAAGAAC
>DYNO01000116.1 GCA_020721025.1 Thiomargarita sp.
GCAGTTTGAGTGCTGCTCTGTCCGGGAGTGGTTTGACTACGCCCTTTGTTGTACCTTTGAATTACACCATTTTGCCTGAGTTGACCGCTTGTGAAAAAAATCCTACCTGCGATTGCAATCCAAAACCTGCCCATTGCTCAAGTGTACCGGATTTAAGTATCGCCTTTGATGATACGGCAAGTATGTCGGAAGAAATTGGAGGGTTCAAGAATGCGCTCACCGCGTTTATCAATAAACTCGCCAGTCAGCCTACAATCAAACCAGTGATTCAATTGGTTAGTTTCAAAGACAATATTTCTCATCGTGTCACAACGGATAATATGCCTGTTTTACAAAGCTATGTAAACCAGTTGTATGCCGCTGGGGGTAACGATTGTCCTGAAAATTCCAATGGCACAATGGATTGGATCGCAAACAATACCACTGCGAATAAACTCAAAGATGGTGGACGTTTGTTGCTGATCACTGATGCGTCTCCACGAGCCGATGGACCCAATATTGACAATTTGATCAAGAGCTTAGTTAAACGCGGCATTCGAGTTGATGTATTAATTTCAGCCGATTCTTGCGCCTCTGACGGTGTGAGCCTGAGTACGATTGAAGCATTCTCACGCCTTGCCTCTGAAACAAAAGGATATTTTGCAACAGCGTTTGAAATCAATGATGGCACAGAAGCTGGGAAGAAAAAATACGAAGATACCGCTCGTCAAGTCTTGTTTGGCGCAGTATTTCCGACCGTGCTTGGTGTTGATCCAAATAAAGCTCCACAGGAAAGCACACTAGATATCAACGTGACCGCTGCCAATACGAACTTTAATGCGTCAACCAAGGTAAACTTTATCAAGGGTGAAACCGCACTAACCGTTAATAGCGTTAAAGTCACTTCGGGAACAGAATCAGTCGCAAATATCTCTGTACCTGAAGGAATTGAGCTCGGAAATTACGATGCAGTCGTGGAAACAACGTTAGGTGAAAATACCGAAGTTGCCACAGGACTCGCCATGTTGACTGTAACTCCACCGTCAACCACGCCTGAAATCATCAGTATTTCACCTATCTCAGCCATTCAAGGCTATGGAGTTGAACTCAGTGTGTCAGGTGCTGGAACTCACTTTACGAGTAATTCAATATTGAGTTTTGAAGACGAAGGAATCACGGTTAGCAATCTGAAAGTGGTGGACAAACATTCACTCACCGCTACAGTAGCGATCAGTGCAACTGCCCAACTTGGTTTGCATCCAGTCATCGTGAAAACGGGCGCGGAAACCGCAAAATCTGCGAAAGATACCTTCTTAGTATTACAAGAAAGTATTTTGGCAAAGATCAAGTCCGTCACTCCAGCGCGGGGCATTCAAGGTGGCTCAATTCAAATTGCCATTGAAGGTGCAAATACCCACTTTGTGAAAGAAACCAGTCAACTCAAATTCAGCGGACGCGGTTTATCTGTCTTGTCATTTGAAGTGATTGATGAAACTCATGCAACTGCTGTCATTGTCGTTGATCCTGAAGCCACGCTAGGTTTTCAAGATATGCTGATTGTGACCGGCGATGAAGTTGCCGTAAAATTGGGTGGGTTTGAAGTCACTGAAAAAGGTTGTCATTTGATCGAAGGTTATATCACCGATCAAACCGGCGCGGGAGTGGGCAATGTTTATATCAGTGTCGATGGATTGGGAGGCTTTACTGATGTTACGGGTTATTACCGTCTCAGTGGTTTGGCTGAAGGTGAATATCGCATCAATGCCGAATTGAAAGGCTATCATTTTGAATCTCAATCTGTTTATGCTGGCGGACAACATCAATGTCCACTGTCAGATACTACAAATGTTTCTTTTGTCGCAACGTCAGAAATTGCAGTCGATGTAAAATCTGATTATGAATGTGCGAAACAAGGGGGCGAAGTAACCTACACCGTGACTGCAACTAACAAGGGATTATCGACCGCGACAGGCTTGGTACTGACAGATAAATTGCCAGAAAACACCAGTTTAGCCAGTTTGGAATCACTTGACGGTGGTAGTTGCGATATCAGCACCGCGACATGTACTCTTCCTGACCTTGCGCCAAACAGCAGTGCCAGAGTCAAGGTTGTGTTAAATAACACGCAAGACAAGAGTATGTTTAATGTATTCACAGTAACTTCCAATGAATTTGCACCTGCAACAGCAAAACGTTGGAAATGTGTGATGCCTTATCTCGCGGTGACGATGCAAGATCGCCCTGATCCGATTGCTTCTGGTGGCACGTTACATTACACCATTGCGGTTGAACTCAGTGCTTATGCTCCTACGCCTGCGACAGGTATCTTCTTGACCAGTTATTTGCCCGATGGTGTGGAATTAAAATCGGCTCAAACGGAATTTGGAAGTTGTGATATTAGCAAAGCACCGACGGTGACTTGTCAATTGAATAACTTGAGCGTAACCCTTCCGGGAGATATCAGTCGAGCCACTATTGATATGGACGTAGTGTTGAACGATCCGGGATTGCTATTTTTAGTGCATGAAGCCAAAGTTACGGCGACAGAATATCCCGCACACGTTAATCGCACTCGTACAGCAGTTTATCTCCCCGATATTAAAGTTGATGGGGTAATTCTGTTGGATGTAACAAACTCAATGGATGAGGAACTTCAAGCGGTAATCCGCGCACTCAAACAAAAAATTACCGAGCAGTATAAAGACGGTAATCCATTGATTGCATTGGTTACTTTCCGTGATAGTGTCAAAGTTGAGGCAGCGACAACTGATCTCTCTCTGTTGCTCGGCGCGTTAGAAAAGTTGGAAGCGAGTGGGGGTGCTGAATGTCCTGAAGCCAGTGCGGAAGCTCTCGATCTTGCCCTAGATCACATTAAACCCAATGGAATCATTATCTTTGCATCTGATGCACCTCCGTATGATGGCACAGATATTGACGCATTGAAAGCGAAAATTGTTGAAAAACAAGCGGATTTCATTCCAATTCTCACAAAGTCCGATTGTTCGAGCAATGAATTAACTGCGCCAACCACGCCATAAGTAAAATTTACTAGGAATCTACAAGTTGTTTGGATTCCTGAATGAAAATAAAAGAGAAACTGAGTGACATAATCTTGGTTTCTCTTTTTTTATGGTCTATAGCCAACGCACCGTAAAAAAGAATATTCAAATCTGTCAAGTTTCCTACCAATTTGACCAGTTCAGAAAAACTTTCTACAATGCTTCTGCTATAACATTTTGAACATCAGTTTCTAAAGATGTGCTATTGCTACACAATTCAAACAAATTCGAGCAACTTATGATAGAATTGCAAATCAAATAAGCCCAAAAGAAAAAGATCATGCTTGACAAGGTGTTGCCTGATGGTGAATTATTGCGGCGGGCGGTACATTGGATAGCTGAACAAGACAAATGCACTCCTAAAATTTTGGAAGAAGCTTGTATTCGTTATAACCTATCTCCCAACGACGAAGAATTTCTATTGCGTACCTTTTTGCCACAACCTGTAGATAAATAGTATGATAAATCATTTGCGAAATCAAGCAACTTATTTATTAATAATAGGTTTATTAAGTTTATTATCAAGCGGTTGTGCTCGTCATTTCATGTCTGAACGGGTGGCTTATGGACAATGCGCCCATCGCGTGCAAACGGGTGAATGTGCCTCCTCTCAAATAGAAGAAGGAAATTTGATTCAACTCAATTTTAATGCCGCCGATCAACTGATTCGCGAGGCAAATTTATCTAACCGATTGAAAAACCGACATCGTTTTGTGATTACCACGCTTGCTGATATCAACAATTTATCAGAAAGTACCTCATTAGGACGATTAATTAGTGAGCAAATCACAGAACGTTTCGTGCAAAATCACTATGATGTATTTGATGCCAGATTACATAATCATTTGATGGTTTCTAGTGAAGGCGAGTTTGCCCTGTCACGAGAATGGCGGGAACTTGGACGAAAACAAAAAGCACATTATTTGATTGCAGGAACGTATGCGGTGGGCGATAATCAAGTTTACGTCACGCTGAAAATGTTGGATTTCGTCACAGGGAAAATCGTTGCTTCTCAAGCCTATAGCCTATCTAAAGATGCCAATGTTCAGGCTTTATTGAAAGAATACCTCTGGTGGTAATTTTTATCTATTTTTAGGAATGTTTCCGATGCACACTCAATGTCCCCATTGCCAAACAATTTTTCGGATTAATCCGGCGCAACTCAATGCAGCGGAAGGTTTTGCACGGTGTAATCAGTGTCACAACACCTTTAATGCGAGTAAACAATTGGTTAAAGAACCCTCGCTCGCGAGTCGCAAACCCAAACCGATCTCAGATGATGAACTCAATGATTTACCAAATACTGATGAAGTACCTGATTTAGATGAAATTTTTGTGCCACGTCGTCGCCATTCATTGCTTAGTGTACTCTTTTGGTTATTGGTGAATGTGGCGTTCATGGCAGCATTGTTGGGACAATATTTGTGGTTTGCCGAGCGGGACAGGGTGTTACAACATCCTCAAGTACGTCCATTTTTGGATAGAATTTGTCATCATTTATTGTGTGAGGTACCAACCACGCGTAACTTGAGTCAAATTCACATGGACAGTCAAGTGGCACGACAACATGATGTTATTCAATTTGATGCCAAGTTCAGCAATCAAGCCACTTTTCCACAGCCCTATCCGGAATTATTGTTGACCTTTGAAGATGTGAATGGACAATCGTTAGCACAACGACGTTTTACGCCACAAGAGTATTTACATCAACAAGATATCGACCGGGTGATGCAGCCGGGAGAAGTGGTGCATTTACAATTGGAAGTGGTGGATATGGCAAACATCATTGAAAATGGTAACTTGATGGAAGGCTATAAATTTGATTTTATTTAGTTTAATCACTGAAAGTTGTCAAAATACCTAGGTCAGTGACCAAAACTAAGCAATTGCTTGCAAAACAGGACTATCTACGAAACCTTAGATTAATCTATAAATACCAGAATTTCCATTGAAGTGAAAAATTCTGGTATGCTTGAATTAACCGTAACGTCCTGTAATATAATCTTCGGTTTTCTTTTTCGACGGATTGGTGAATAACCGGCTGGTGTCATCAAATTCAATCAATTCACCGAGATACATAAATGCAGTGAAATCCGACACCCGCGCCGCTTGCTGCATGTTGTGCGTCACGATCACGATGGTGAAATTACTCTTTAACTCATTGATTAACTCTTCAATTTTCAGCGTCGAAATCGGATCAAGTGCAGAAGCCGGTTCATCCAATAATAAAACTTCGGGTTGAATCGCTATCGCACGGGCAATCACTAAACGTTGTTGCTGTCCACCCGATAAACCTAACGCATTGTCGTGCAAACGATCTTTCACTTCATCCCACAATGCCGCCCCTTTCAATGACGATTCCACCACATCATCCAAAATCCGCCGGGCATTGATACCTTGTAGCCGTAAACCATACGCCACATTTTCATAAATCGACTTGGGAAAAGGATTCGGTTTTTGAAATACCATGCCCACCCGCCGCCGTAATTCCGCGACATTCACCGAGGGATGAAAAATATCGTGACCGTCCAACAGAATTTGCCCTTGCGTGCGCACGCCATCAACCAAATCATTCATCCGATTGAAACAACGCAGTAAAGTCGATTTACCACAGCCGCTCGGTCCAATGTACGCGGTCACCCGTTTCTCAGGGATTTCCATGTTAATGTCGCGCAGAGCTCGCTTTTTACCGTAAAATAAATTGAAGTTCTTGACTTCCAAACAAATTTTTTCATCTTTGAGACTCAGTGAAGGGTCGGTACGCCCCAAGGAACTAAAATCAATACTATGTGTCATCGGTGCAGTGTGTTCAGTCATTATCAGTTAATCCTTGAAAACGTGAGGTGGATACTTGCGATGGGAGTAAGGGCTCACGTTGTTTCTAACGCCTTGTATTTTTCACGTAAATGATTGCGTATCCAAATCGCGCTCAGGTTTAAAATCACAATGACTGCAACCAGTAAGAATGCGGTGGCATACACCAAGGGGCGCGCCGCTTCGACATTGGGGCTTTGAAAACCTACGTCATAGATGTGAAAACCCAAGTGCATGAATTTTCGTTCCATGTGCAAAAATGGATAGTTCATGTCCAAAACCAATGAAGGGGCTAATTTCACCACGCCGACCAACATTAACGGGGCAACCTCTCCCGCTGCACGGGCAATCGCGAGAATTAACCCCGTCATAATTGCGGGACTTGCCATCGGTAACACGGTACGCCACAGCGTTTCTGCCTTGGTCGCGCCGAGTGCCAAACTGCCCTCACGAATAGAACTGGGAATGCGCGATAATCCCTCTTCGGTAGCAACAATGACGACGGGAACAGTGAGAATTGCCAAGGTCAAGGATGCCCACAAAATACCTCCGGTTCCAAACGTAGGGGATGGCAACGCTTCGGGAAAAAACCACAAGTCAATGTTACTGCCCACGAAATAAACGAAAAATCCTAAACCAAACACGCCATAAACGATAGAAGGAACTCCCGCTAAGTTATTGACAGCAATACGAATTGTGCGTGTCAGAAAACCTTGTTTCGCATACTCATGCAGATAAACCGCCGCAATCACGCCAAAAGGAGTCACAAAGATCGACATGATGAACACCATCAAGACTGTGCCAAAAATTGCCGGAAAAATGCCACCTTCGGTATTGGCTTCACGCGGATCGTCGCTGACAAATTCCCATAACTTGACAAAATAAAATTGTAATTTATCGAATAAAGTCATGTTGTTAGGACGATAGACTCGCACAATTTTCGCCAGATCAATCTCAATTTCTTGATCATCCATCGCTTTCACGGTAATGCTGTCGCGCTTGATTTCTTGATACAGTTCCGTGAGTTGTTTGCGTAGCGTGTCAAATTGTCGTTGATAATCGGCACGTTGTTCGGCAATTTTAGCGATTTTCTCAGGGTCTTTGTCGTGATTAATCTCTAAACGGCGTTCAGCAAGGCGCAAACGGTCTAAAGCGTAATTAATTTGCCCCATCTCATTTTTTTCAATCTTCTGAATTTGCGCATGAATTTGCAGTGCATGGGCAAGTCGCTGTTGTAATTCGTCCCATGCGGCATCGCCGGAACCGACCAGTTCACCATCTTGCTTCACTGCTTGTAAATAGCCGTAAAAATTACCCCATTCGTAGCGTTCAATCGCGAGGATATTTTCGGGATAATGGACTTTTTGTAGGTCAGTTGCCACCAGCCAGCGAAAATCTAAGCCGACCAGTTCTCGATTACCGGTTTTCACCAAGTAACGCGTGACCCATTTTTCATCGGTTTTGCGCCCCATGTCGTGCAAACGTGAGGCGGGGACTTGCACTTGTTCTCGAATTTCTCCAATCAAACGCGTCGGTTGTGCGCCGGCGACATGATATTCTCCTTCAAATACCGAACTTGCCCAAAAATGTCCTAATCCACGCGCGGCAATCAGGGTGAGCAATCCAACCACAATCACGATGCTAACAGTGACTGCTGAGGCAGTTAACCAAATCCAAGGTTCGCCGCTTTTCCACCAAGTATTGTTCATAATCAATCAGTTTCAGTTATGGTTTTAAAGTGAACTGTATTTGCGTCTCAAGCGATGTCTGACAATTTCTGCAACGGTATTGAAGAAAAAAGTCAACATAAACAAGACTAACGCTGATAAAAATAAAATACGGTAGTGTGTACTGGCAACTTCAGATTCCGGCATTTCCACAGCAATATTTGCAGATAAGGTGCGTAAGCCTTGGAAAATACTTAAGTCCATCACTGCGGTGTTGCCTGTTGCCATCAATACAATCATGGTTTCTCCAACCGCTCGTCCTAAACCGATCATGATGGCGGAGAAAATCCCCGGACTGGCGGTTAAAATCACAACGCGAGTCATGGTTTGCCAGGGAGTCGCACCGAGTGCTAACGATCCCGAAGTTAAGTGTTTGGGAACACTGAAAATTGCATCTTCGGTGATGGAGAAAATACTCGGAATCACAGCAATTCCCATGGCAATTCCGACCACGAGTGAGTTACGTTGATCGAAGGGTAAACCAATGTCATTTAACCATAAACGCATGTCGCCTTGAAATAACCAGTCTTCTAAAATCGGACTCAGTGCGAAACAGCCCCAACTGATAATTAAAATGGTTGGAATCAAGAGAATGGCTTCTAAACCTTCTGGAACCAGATATTTGATTGCTTTGGGAACGAATTGCCAGAGATAGGCGGTGAGAATGACGGCAAACGGAGCGATGAAAATGAGCGCGAATACGCCGGGAAGATTCATTTCAATCACTGGGGCTAACCACAATCCAGCGATAAATCCCAATACGACGGTCGGCAAGGCTTGCATGATTTCGATGGTGGGTTTTATCCAGCCGCGAATTGAACCTGCCATAAAGTATGCGGTGTAAATCGCTCCTAAAATGGCAATGGGAATGGATACGAGCATCGCATAAAAAGCGGCTTTAAATGTGCCAAATATAAGGGGAATTAAACTAAATTTTGGCTCAAAATCGCTGCTTGCTGAGGAAGATTGCCAAATATATTGCGGTTTTTCATAGCTTTCATACCACACTTTATCCCACAATGCTGTCCATGAAACTTCGGGATGTTCATTGTGAATGTGCCATGTTTGCATCTTGCCGTCGGTGGATTCTGCCACGAGTAAATCGGCACGGGGGGATAGAACGAGCGATGATACCTTGCCAATGGATTGGGTTAATATCGTGCGATGTGCAGTGGAATGAAACAGGGTCAATTGTCCTGCGTCATTTGTCGTAGCAAACCCTTTGCGGCGTTCTTCAGGCACCAGCATGGTCACAGGATTTGTACCTTGTTGAAATTCACGGATTTTAGTCAATACTTCCGCCCCTTCGGCATTACGCACCGGAAACCATTGACTGACCCGTCCGCTGGAATCGGCAATGAGCAAGGATATATCACCGGTGAGAAAATCCAACGCGGTGATTTTTTGCTCAGGGGGAATGACGCGAACTCGACTGCTCAAACCGGGTGCGCTTTTATCTATAATATTGAAACTGATGACATCGCCGCTTTTATTGGCAACATACAACGTGCGTTGATCCTTGCTCAACAAAATAAAATCCAACTCACCATTTTGCAACGGTAACACCACTTGTTTTTGTTCGAGTGTCACGGAATCGTCAACTAACGATTCTTGTTTTTGCACACTGACCATGACGACCCGATGATCGGTGGTGATCGCAGTTAGCGTCCCTCCTTCGTCAGTTGCTTGTACATCAATTGCCGTGAGCGGTTGGGCTTGTTGGTCGATAACAATCGGTTGTTCGCCCAAGGGATAGACTAGCTTTGGGGTAATTTCACGCCGCTGTCCACCATCAGGATAACTGACCGTGTATTCGTGTTTAATTACTAACGCTTGTCCATTGTTCAAACCGAGCGCAAGTACACCTGTCGTCGGTTCAGCCACACCCAAGGTGGAAATAGTAACGCCTTGAGGAATGGGTAGGGTAATATTTTCAAGAATGTTTCCGTCTTTGAGTGCGAAAAACAGCACGCGCCCGCTATCAGTGACACGAATCGCCAACTCACTTTTTTCTTCTGTGGCAAGATACAATGTTCTTCCAGCTTCCAACGCGGGGGTTGCAAAGCCATGACTTGCCTCAATTTTGGCAGGCGACAGCAAGGGGAAAACCACGTAGAGCAGATAGAAAAAAATCAGCAGAATGGCAATAATAACACTGATGCCGCCCACAGTCATGGCATGTCTAACCACTTTATCTTTAAACATACGCCACTGACGACGGCGCGCAACTGCAGGACTATTCAAAGCAGAAGCAATGGTATGAGGAGTTTCAGGTATCGTATTCATGCGTCTCAGTATAGAGATTTTCTGTGACATGAGTATGACATCAGAATGATTCAAGCGAGTGGTTTATCTACATGATCTGGATTTTTTCGACTGCTTAACTATGTAAAGATGGCGGAGATAGGTTTAAATTGTTGGAGGGCATCGAAAGCGGAACGAAGAACCCTTAAGTAGAGTTTAGTACGCAAAGCAGCAATCCGTGGACAATTCAACAAAGTTTTTCTGGCAGTGTCACAGAGGTAAGTGAAGGTATAATATGAAAAATTAACAGATAAACTGTCACTGATGGCGTAATCATTTAGAGTTACACGGTCGATGTGTTATAGTGTTCCTAAATTGCCTATAGATTTGTCGATTGACAACAGCTATTGTATAATTGGGTCGGATTAAAAAATCTTACAAGTTATTTAAAGTACCGGATTCAAGCCATGTTATTAGCCCACAAGATTGAATTAAGAGCCACAGAGGAGCAAAAAGAATACCTCAATAAGGCTTGTGGTACGGTCAGACATTGCTATAATCAATTACTTGAACGCTTTAGCGAAAACCAGAGACCCTAAACACACGTAAGAAAACCGACTTGGTGGAAGCGGGTCTAAGACTTGAGTCATCAAGCTGCCATGTTGACGACGTGAATAACGTTTGTTTTACTACAAATGATTTATCACTATAGAACCGATTTGACATCTTTAAGTCATGTAGATTAAGTTGTTTCTATTTTCGTATGAACAGCGGTTTAAAAATGTCGTTAAGCGTTTGTAGAA
>DYNO01000006.1:0-10470 GCA_020721025.1 Thiomargarita sp.
AACATGGCTTAATCCGGTATTTTAAATACTTTGTCAATTTAACCCAATTGTACAATAGTGGTTATCAATCGGCAAATCTATAAACGATTTAGGATCACTATAGCAGTGACGGTTTGCATGAAACATTAAATTTAGGGTTTAACTTCCTGAAGACAATAGTAACACAATACCAGCCAACGCAATCGCGGAAGAGAGACCTGCCAATAGACTGATCCCTAGTAAATTCAATAAATCAAATAAAAACGATGATTGGGAATGCGACTTAGCTGTATTCATTAAAAGAAAAACTCCTCAAGTATTATTTTGGGTAAGTGGTTTCACTATTTTCAACCAGAATTCTACACAATGATAACTAAATCAAGATGACAGAAATATTTCGGTGCTGTGATATTTTGTCAGATGTCATCTCTCTCATCTGGTATATTGTGTTTAACACGATAGTTAGATTGTAAAAACAGCTTATGACAATGCAAAGGCGAAATATGGCAAAAAAATGGAAACGCTCACAATTAAAATTAAATTCTTGATATTCATTAATATTATTTTTGAAAATTTATGATTGCGATGACCCTAGGAAGCGATAAAAGTTGATAAACAATATCAGTGCATTCTAAAGTATCAAATGCTAAATTTGGATTTAACTCGATGAATCATATACTATTAATGAATATTTATGTTAATTTTTTGTCACGAGATTGAAACTGAAACCGACTTTTTTGCCCGTTCGATGTGACATTTTGTTGACATAACCTTTTTTTACAAATTTAAACAATTGGATCGGTTGCTGAAATTAGATCGGTTGCTGAAATTTAATTATAATATCGCAATATCTTTGCCAAAATTCAGCGATAACTATGGGTTGCACCGGGAAATTGCCCGTTTTTTACGGCTTCCACATAGGCTTGTAACGCCCCTTGAATTGAGCCAGTATCTGCCAGAAAATTTTTCACGAAACTTGGTGATTTACCCAAATGAATTCCTAACATGTCATATAAAACCAAAACTTGCCCATCACACGCCGCGCCGGCACCAATACCGATGGTGGGAATCGTCAATTCTTTACTAATTTGTGCAGCCAATTCACTCGGCACACATTCCAACACCAATAGAGAAGCCCCCGCTTGCTGTAACTCTTGAGCTTCTTTTAACAATCGCCGCGCCTCAGTTTCCGTGCGACCTTGAATGCGATAGCCGCCTAATTGATGTACCGATTGTGGAGTTAAACCCAAATGTCCACATACGGGAATGCCCCGCTCTACCAGTAACTGTATGATTTCAATGAGCCATTGCCCACCTTCCAATTTTACCATCTGTGCCTGACCTTCCCGCATCAATTTCGCCGCATTTTGCAAAGCAATATCGGGGGTCGCATAACTCATGAATGGCATGTCTGCAATCAAAAATGCCCGTGTCGTGCGCCGCTGCACCAATTGCGTGTGATAGACAATGTGTTCAACCGTGACGGGCAACGTGCTGTCCTGCCCCTGTACCACCATGCCGAGCGAATCCCCCACTAAAATAATTTCCACCCCCGCCTGTTCGACCAAGTAGGCAAAACTTGCATCATAAGCGGTCAAACAAGTGATTTTCTCGCCCGTTTGCTTCAATTTACGCAGTTGTGTCAATGTTAATCGCATAATCAATCCTCGTCAAATCGCCGGCTGAACAGAAAGTGAGCGTGTCCGCAAGAGTTATTCCATTGGGAAACAATAAGTTAGGGCAACATTCATACAGCGGATACAGAACAAAGGCACGTTGCAACATGGCGGGGTGGGGCAGGGTTAAATGTGAATCGGTAAACTCCTGATTATCATACAATAATATATCCAAATCCAACGTTCGCGCGCCCCAACGCTCTTCACGCATTCGACCTTGTTGATTTTCAATTTGTTGTAATTGCTGCAATAACTCCCAAGGCGATAGCGCGGTTTGTAATTTCGCAACCGCATTGATGTAATCCGGTTGTGGCATATTTGCCAAGGGGGGGCTATGATACAATGATGAATATTGGCATAATTTGGTTTGTGGTAGTTGCGCCAATGCTTGCAATGCCCGCTCAATTTGTTGCATCGGTTGCGCCAAATTACTGCCTAAACCAATATAGCTAAGATGTGGATAATCTTGATTTTTTAACCTCAATAGATTTTTCTCCACACTGAGAAGTATTCGTTCTGATTTTGTTCGCCTAAACTCAAAAATTGACATTCGGCGCGAATATGCAAAAAATTCAAACTATCGATCATAAATGCCGAGAAACTTTGTGAATCCCAAACGTGGGCATGTTCCCGCCGACTTTTCACCGCTTGTAACGTTGCTGCAAATTTGTTATCGTCAAAACGCAACACTTCCGGATGCACAGCACAAAGAAAATCAATATAATGGGCATCAGTCACTTCGGTCGTGGTGGTGCGATATTCTTCAATTAAGTGATAAAACGAAGTGAGCGCGCGATTTTTGTCAAAAGAAAAATTTTTGTCTGGGGCAGAAATAACTACCTGTCCATTCGGTTTGACGATACGAAACAGTTCTCGCACGGTATTAATTGGATTTGCGACATGTTCAATGACATGATTTAACACGATAAAATCGTAACTGTCTGAAGCAAAAAACATCAATTCGCCCTTGTCGATATCACGCACATGGGTGACTTCCACCAGACTGTCGGTAGTAAATCCGGGGACAGTGCCAAATTCTGCAAACAATTCAAGCGATTCAGCTTTAGAATGTGCATCACAATATTCAACTTGACAACGGGCAGGAATTGCTGCGGGTTGATGCAACGCACCAATTTCTAAACCATTTCCATACAATAAGTTATAACCTTCAGTTCGATGGGCAAGATGTGACATCTGAGGAAACTCCGTAACAGGCTGATATTTTTGTTCAATTGGGTTGAAAAGCAAATCGGTAGATCAACGCGGTGGATAGTTTTGTATCATCATCAGTAAAACCAGATTAAAATTCTTAATAGATTGATATTACGAATGATTATCAAAAATAATTCACCGGGTTGAAACTATCCGAATAATCGTTTAAGAAACGAGGGCAAGCGGTGCAACGGCTGGTTTTTTATCTAAAATTTCTTTGCATTCCCGCGCTGCCGCCAACAACGCCAAACGCGCAATCACGCCATAAGCATAAAACCGATTGGGACACGCATCTGGTGCCATTCGCTGATCGGGGGTAATGCACGAATCCGCAAAAGCTAAGGGTTCAAATTTCATACCCGGCGCGTTTAAATTTTCATTGATGCCGCGCTCCGTATGGACTCGGTAAAAACCACCAACGACATATTTATCAATCATATACACCACAGGCTCGGCGACTGCTTGGGCTTGTTCCCACGTTTCAAAGGTATAAACCCCTTCTTGCATAATCACCTTGCCCACTGGTTGCTCCTTGGTTGCCGACATTTTCACTCGTTGTTTGCGGTTTAACGCACGGATTTCCTCGCCGCTATGCACGGTCATAATTCCCATACCATAACTCCCAGCATCTGCCTTGACAATCACAAACGGACGGTGCGGCACGTCATATTCCGCATATTTTTGGCGAATATTTGCCAGCAGGGCTTCCACATTATCAATCAGGCATGACTCGCCCTCTTTTTTCATAAAGTTAATTTCGCCACAATTCCGAAACAACGGGTCAATGAGCCACGGATCGATTTCCACCTGTCGGGCAAATTCCATCGCCACTTGACGATAATGATGAAAATGCACTGATTTTAAACGTGTTGCCCAACCTAATTGCAATAGAGGTATCACCCGCTGTTGAATTCCATCCAGCAAGGGCGGGGTGCCACTCGATAAGTCATTGTTTAATAAAACTAAACATGGGGTAAATTTTCCCACACTGATCTGATTCCCCTGCCTCACCACAGGTTCAAGCAAGACGTGACTTCCGGAGGGCAATTCAATTTGTTGGGCACTGTGCAAATCGGGCAACATCGAGCCAATTCGCACTTCATAACCAGATTTTTGAATAATATCCTGCAAGCGGGCGACACTTTCCAAATAATATAAATTACGAGTGTGATTTTCCGGGATAATCAAAATCCGGCGCGCACACAATTTTCCCCGATCAATCGCCGCTTGTATTGCTTGCACGCACAGCGGAATAAAAGCAGGATTTAAGTTATTGAAACCCGCGGGAAATAAGTTCGTGTCCACTGGCGCAAGTTTAAATCCGGCATTACGCAAATCCACCGAAGCATAAAACGGCGGCGGACTGATTAACCACTGTTCACGCAGCCAACTTTCGATAAGTGCTTGATGACTCAGAATATGTGCTTCGAGATGTTCAAGCGGACCGGCATGTGCAGTGGTTAAATGGGGAGAATCGAGAGAACTCATCATGGTTATTTCGCCTAGCATGACCAAAATTCAAGTGTTAGAACCCGTATCGCCAAAAATAGGTTAAAATTAACAATAATGACGTATAACTCATTGAATAATAAAGAAATAGCCAATTTATTACTCATCAATAAGCTCACGAGCGTCGGGCATCCAACCATCGACCAATGGTGCTGGGAATTTCCTTTTGCGCGCGCTGACTCACATAAATTCCAATATGTCCACCACGGAATGCAAACTCAGTGTAATCTTGTGTAGTGATATGTTTTTTCAGCGCGAGAGAAGCCGCCGGCGGGACTAAATGATCTTCGGTGGCATAAATATTCAACACGGGCATCGTGATATTTTTCAATTCGACCCGCTTTTCTCCCAAGATAACCTTGTTTTCAATCAAACCATTTTGTTGAAAGAAATCTTTCATAAATTGCCGAAACGCTTCGCCGGCTTGATCTGGACTGTCAAAAATCCATTTTTCCATGCGCAGGAAGTTTTTTGCGGTCTCAATATCACCAAGATTATCAACCATATCGAGATATTTTTGCCCAGTCAGACGAAACGGCTTCATCGACAAAAATGTCCAATTCAACAATTCCCCCGGCACATTGCCCAAGGTATCCACCAGTAAATCAATGTTTAGCTTTTGCACCCATGAACTCAACAAGTTATCTGGCGTTTTGAAATCCACCGGAGTGACCATCGTGACCAAATTTTTGACCTGCTCTGGGTACAACGCGCTGTAACATAAACCCAACGTTCCCCCCTGACATACGCCTAACAGGTTGATTTTATTTAAACCATGTCGTTTGCAAATATTTTTGATGCAGCGGTGCATATACCCATTGACATAATCCGCCAAAGTGAGAAAACGATCCACCTTGTTGGGATAGCCCCAATCAATCATATAAATATCCTGTCCCGCTTCCAATAAATTCTTGATCAGGGAACGATCTGCTTGTAAATCCATCATGTAAGGACGGTTGACCAAGGCATAAACGATCAAAATAGGAACGGGGTTGGGTTTATCGACTTTGGGTTTATAGCGATACAATACCAACTTATCTTCTTGATAAATCTGTTCTTTTGGCGTACTGCCCACGTCAATTTCTTGAACTTCAGCAAGCGTTTTTAATCCTTCGCCTAATTTCTGATTAAATTCAAGCATTTCTTGCACAACTTGGTCTGGACGCAGACTAAACAATGACATAGCCTATTCTCCCTGTTTATCAGAAGTTGCAGGCGGCGTGGGCATACTGGCGGTTGCCGAAGTGGAACTGGTTGAATGACTGGCTGAATCTGGCAACGTTGCTATCGTTTTTTTCGTGGTTTTCTTCGGTGTGGTGGCGGATTTGCTGGCAGGGACCGGTTTGGCAGGAATCGCCGCCGGCTTGGTCATCACGGTCGTCGCGGCAGAAGTTGAATTAGTTTTAGCCGCTTTTAGCATTTCCAATTCAGCCCGTAACCCATTAATTTGACAAGTTAATATGTCAATTTCATTGGTTGCTTGCTTGGTTTGCAAAATTTTTAATTCCCGCCGCATTTGTTGCATTCGCAAACTGAATGTGTCTAACTCCTTACGAGTAGGCATGTTAAGCAGACTCAACCAACTGTCTGTCATCTGCTGTTCGTAGCGTTTGCACGCCATCAACGTATTGATAAGATTCGCATTTGCTTGAGCATATTCTTCGGTGCCCACAAATTCGGCGTAGGCTTCTTCCCCGCACTCAACCCATAGATCGTAGATTTCACGCATGGTTTTAGGGGAGGAGGATGTGGTTTCATGTTCTCCAACAAGTTCAGTTGATTTTTTCCGCAACAATTCTATCGAACGGAGGCTGATTTTGTTCAATATTTCCGAATATTCTTGTTGAGCTATTTGAAATGCTTGCCAATGTTTGAGACCTTCTTGCCATTTTGTCTGCCATTCCAGCGTGTAGCCTAAGGTGGGCATTGAGAGTAATTTTTCTAAATTTTCCTGCATCCCTCCGCTCAAGGTAGTTGAATTCAAAGAGGACAAGAATGGCATGTTAAACATCATCATTCGCCACCCGTTGTTATGCAATGATTGCCAAATATTCAGCGAGTTATCACTTTCGAGTAAAAATTTAGAAAAATTGTTATAAACATCGTTGAAGTTGGCATTCCACGCATTGAGCCAAGGCGCAGGTTGATCCGAATTTTCAGTTTTTTGCACCGCTTCCAATAGTGCATTATTGAATTGCGAGAAGTTTTTGCTCTGATCAATGAATTTTCTGACGATAGTGCGTACTTCGGGCGTAAAACTGGGTCCAAGTGTCTGCCAGTAAAGTTCCAGCATCTCGCTCCAAGGGGAGGGTGACTGATTCGTCTTGGTAGAAGGTGTTGTTGTTTCAAGCAGTTGCTGCGCCAGACTGAGCCACATCTCCAAATATTGCTGCTGGATTTGTAGCCAATGTGCAACGGCTGAAGCGTTGGCTGGTTCTGTCACATGAGGTCTCCGCAGTTGGATAGATTGTTGGTTGTGATCAAACAGAAATATGAATTTTTTATAAATAAACTGTTGATTTAACTTGTGATTAATCACAGAGCACAATCTAATGGTTGATTTTGTTCGGTTGATAATTGGGGTGTGTGAAACCCGCAATGGTCTGTTGTAATGATTAAGGCGTTTTTTCGCATCATCAGTGGTTGTAGAGAAAAACACACCATCGCTGTTTTTTTACAGAGAAAATCTAACTCACGGTTTTTAAATGAAAATCAATGGGTTTTGGGTGTTCTTAAATTCAATCTAAAATCAAAGTATTAGCGTCGTTTGGCGAAGGTGTGAGTTGATAGATGCTGCGTCGCTCGAAGTTAAGATGGCGTTTTGCAGTCGCAACTTGTTGAGTTGACAAGATTATCGGAGAGATGATAATATCTATCGTGTATTTTTGGCATCCGCTGAAAAATGTTTAAATCGCGTTATCTTTAACGGCGAATGACGACAGACAATCGTGCCGACATTCACGCGCTATAGTATCGTAACATGGTCTTTGTTGCAGTACAACATTGAGTGCATCGCTATCTTTTTAGGGACAGGGATAAATGGGGTTGAATCGTTTGCAGTATTCCTTTGAATACCTTAGGATTTCCCGCAACCAAGTTGCCCGTAACCAAAAAATCATGTCCGCCACTGAAATCGCTGACTAATCCACCCGCTTCTTGGATTAATAATACTCCGCCCGCCATGTCCCATGTTTTGAGACCAATTTCCCAAAATCCGTCTAAACGTCCTGATGCAACATAAGCCAAATCTAACGCGGCTGATCCCGCCCGGCGCACGTCGGCAACGTGAACAAATAAAGATTTGAATAAAATGAGATAAGTCTCTAAATGTTGTTGTGCTTTGAAGGGAAATCCTGTACCTAACAGAGCATCTTTGAGCGTGGGATGTTGCGATACCCGCACTCGTCGTCCATTTAAATAGCAACCCCCACCGCGTGAGGCTGTAAACATTTCATCTCGCAAGGGATCATAGACCACCGCTTCGGTTAATATCCCTTGATGACGCAACGCAATAGAAATAGAGAATTGTGGATGACCATGTAAATAATTGGTTGTACCATCCAGCGGGTCAATAATCCATTCAAATTCATTACCTTGTTGTGAACCGCTTTCTTCCGCTAAAATACTGTGTTGTGGATAGGCTTTGCGCAAGGTCTCGATAATTGCCACTTCGGCTTGCTTATCGACTTCGCTGACAAAATCGTGTTGTCCTTTTTCTTCTATTTTTAAATAGGGAATCTGGTCAAGTGAGCGCAGAATCACCGTTCCGGCACGTCGCGCCGCACGCACCGCCATATTGAGCATTGGATTCATGAGAAGGTTTTGTTTACCAAAGTGACAAACTGATCTTTCATTATAAAACAATCTCGCAAATAATCTCAAACGTGCGGAATGTGCTTGTTATTTTCAACGGAGGTGCTTGTGAGAATAAAAATCCCGTTAAGCGTTTCAAAAGAATCTTAATTGATTAAAATCTATAAATTTTTTAAAACAAAAACCGTTCAGGACATCGTGCTATTCTTATTGAAGCCCAACGCAACAGTTCATCCCATTGTTAAAGCAGAGAGACTAGAATATTTTTCAATTAAAACAATTAGTTAAATTTCAACGCCCCAATAAATTCGCCCGCGCCAACAGTTATCGCAAATTGTTGTGTCATGCTCCTGCTTAAATAGTATAATATTTTTTTATTAATACTGTGGACTGTTTTTGATAGTTATGCAGTGAAATCAATTGGTTGAAAATATTCGTTTGATTTGCCAACTGATTGAAATTGCGACAAAATTTTAAAAAATATCTTCATGATTATCTATGATAAGTCGTCATTTATTGAGTCATGCAGATTACGTTATTTTTTGATAACTATAAAAATTTTAGTTTTTCCACAATTCAAATGGGAACGTGACATCTCTCATTCAATACGCCACCTTTAATTTTGACAAGGACAGATTTTATGACTATCAACTGGAAAGAATATCAATCAGACGGTTTTTTTGACGAATTGGTTGAAAACGGCAAGGCGCGCCCGGCTGCGACCGAATTGTGTAAATATTTAGCCTCGCTCAGTGACGCTGAATTGCTCGAACATCGCGATGCGGCTGAATTAGCCATCTTAGTGATGGGAATCACCTTCACCGTTTACAGCGAAGGTTCAAATATTGACCGGGCATGGCCGCTTGATATTATTCCGCGCATTATTCCAAAACAAGAATGGGATCGCACCGAGCAAGGTTTGGTACAGCGATTGACTGCATTAAACATGTTTATCAATGATATTTATGGCGAACAAAAAATTGTCAAGGATAAAATCTTTCCGCTTGATATTTTGGCGAATTCTAAAAATTTCCGCGAACAGTGCGTTGGAATTACCCCTCCCTTTGGTGTGTGGTCAAATATCTGTGGCAGTGATTTAGTCCGCGATAAAGATGGGACTTTGTATGTATTGGAGGACAATTTGCGCGTTCCCTCTGGCGTGTCGTACATGCTGGAAAATCGCTCAGTTATGAAACGTATCTTGCCCGAACTTTTTGAAAATCAAAATATTGAACCAGTCGATGCCTATCCTTCTAAATTATTTGACATGTTGGCATCCATTTCCCCACGTCCGATGGATTATCCGCAAGTCGTAGTGTTAACTCCGGGCATTTATAATTCAGCCTATTTTGAGCACAGCTATTTAGCGCGCAACATGGGGGCAGAATTGGTCGAAGGGTCGGACTTGGTGGTTGGTGAAGATGACTGCGTTTACATGCGTAATATCGAAGGTTTAAAACGGGTGGATGTGATTTATCGGCGGATTGATGATTTATTTTTAGACCCCGAAGTCTTTTTACCTGATTCCACGTTGGGCGTGCCGGGAATCATGCGGGTATGGCGTAAGGGAAATGTGGCATTAGCCAATGCGCCGGGGGCGGGAGTGGCAGACGATAAAGTAGTTTATTCTTATGTTCCTGATATGATTAAATATTATTTGGGAGAAGACCCAATCATTCCCAATGTTGAAACCTATCGCTGCATGGATAAAAAACAACGGGAGTATGTATTGGCGAATTTGGATAAACTCGTGGTGAAACCTGTCAACGAATCAGGCGGTTATGGCATGTTGGTTGGTCCACATTCAACGGCAAAGGAACGTAAACTCTTTGAGGAACTGATTGAAAAAGACCCACGCAATTACATTGCTCAACCCACCTTGACTTTATCGACGGGCCCCTCGATTTGTGACAATCACGTTGAACCGCGTCATTTAGATTTACGTCCCTTTATTTTACAAAGCGATACCACGTATGTGACGACCGGCGGACTGACACGGGTCGCGTTGCGCAAAGGCTCTCTTGTGGTCAATTCATCGCAAGGTGGTGGCAGTAAAGACACTTGGATTATTGATCTTAACCACTGATAATTTAAATATTTTTAGTCTTGATTTATTTGTAAAATATCTGAACCTTCATTTTCTTGATTCATCAAGCTATTTTTGAAAATCATGGAAGTGATGGTTCAGATCATGGGAGTATTCGCAGGCATCGCCATTGCCCTACATCACACCTTAGCAAAATCGGCATTATTCATGCTGGCAGACAAATGGGGCGGCTAT
>DYNO01000006.1:10570-35647 GCA_020721025.1 Thiomargarita sp.
TCACACCTTAGCAAAATCGGCATTATTCATGCTGGCAGACAAATGGGGCGGCTATTTCAACCGCCAACGCAACCAGTTGCTGCCCCACGTTGGACGGAATTGTTGCCCGCCTTGAGTTTTGCTTTATTACTCGTGGTTGCAACGGTCAATTTGAGCAGTGTGAGCGGGCAATTAAAACAGATTGCAATACAAGCTGCTGATGCACAAGCCTATATTATCCATACACAACCGGCATGGCATTCGTATCAACCAGAATATTTTTCAAGTCAATAGTGCCAAACTTGGAACTGGTTTTTTATAACTCTGATTGAAATCAACAAGTTGAAAATATTTCTCGGATTGCTATTGAGATAAAATTTTAATCAGCAAATAAACTATGCGGACATCATGTATCCAACGGATTCATATCGTATTTTAGGGATTGATCCCGGTTCACGGGTGATGGGATTTGGCGTGATCGAAATGCGGGCGCGTCAATTGACCTACGTGAGCAGTGGCTGTATTCGCGTTGAAGCGGAAGCCATGCCCATCCGGCTGCATGAAATTTTTCAAAACGTCACGCAAATTATTCAACAATATCAACCAATTATTTTAGCCATTGAACAAGTTTTCGTCTATCGCAATGTCGCTTCCGCATTAAAGTTAGGGCAGGCGCGCGGGGTGGCAATGGTGGCGGCGGTGCAGCAGAATTTGGCGGTGTATGAATATGCCCCCAATTTGATTAAACAAGCGGTGGTTGGCAAGGGACATGCGGAAAAAGCCCAAGTGCAGTACATGGTCAAATTACTGTTAAATTTGCCGGCATTGCCTCCCTCTGATGCGGCGGATGCGTTGGCGGCTGCGTTGTGTCATGCACATTTACAGAAAAATCAACCGATTACCCGTTGATAGCATAAATCCCACACCCCATGTCCCAAACGTTGTCCGCGGCGTTCAAACTTGGTCAACGGACGTTCCTCGCAGCGGGGGGCGAAACTGTTTGGGCTGACACAATTCTGAAATTTATCTGTATTTTCAAAAAGTTGGAGCATTTGTTGCGCGTAATCTTCCCAATCCGTCGCCAATCGCACATAACCATGAATTTTGACCCGGCGCGCCAATAAAGCTAAAAAATTTTCCTGAATCAACCGCCGTTTGTGATGACGTGCTTTGTGCCAAGGATCGGGAAAAAAAATGTAAACACAGTCTAAACTATTGTCTGAAAAATACTTTTCCAACACTTCCACCGCATCGATACAAATGACGTGCACATTGTTTAATCCCAATTTTGCCGCTTCATTTAATAGATGACCCACGCCAGACAAGTGAACTTCAATCCCCAAATAATCATTCTCAGGATGTGCCAATGCCATCGCGAGCAGGGCTTCTCCCTTGCCAAAACCAATTTCGAGATGTTTGGTCGCAGTTCGCCCAAATAATTGATTTAAATCTAAATTTTCATGAGGTTCAACAACATAACGCGCCCACAAAGTGTCTAATGCCCGTTGTTGCGCGGGAGTAATTCGTCCATTGCGACGCACAAAACTGCGAATACTGCGTAAATTTTCAAACTCTGGCATGATAATCAAGCTGTTGGTAAAATTGAGTAAATTACGATTAAAATCAATGGATGATAAAAAGTCACGCACTATTCTTCTGGATTAAACAAACCGATTTTTTCCTCGTTTCTATCGAACGAAACATATTTTGCGTCACAGTTCCTCAAGTCGATAGCTTTGACGCTACGCATGAGAACTGGGAAACGAGGAACACTTTGTTTTATTTAGAAAAAGCTATCACTTCGTCAATTGATTGCTATCCTTGTCGAATTCCCCCCATTCCTGCCATCTTGGGAATAATTTTCTGAATCTTGGCTTGAAACACTTCTTGTAATTCAATCACAAAGGGATCACGTTGCACCTGTGATTGAGCAAATTGTTGTGGCGTTTCTTGCACTTGTGTGACAGGCGAATTTCCGCCGCTTTCCATCGTGTTGGTCACAGGAGGCGGTGGCGTGGTGGATTTTTCCTGCACAATTTCAATTTTGCAACTCTTATGATATTGTTGTTGCAAAAAATGATTGATCGCATCTTGTGCTGTGGGACGACATAAACCCTTATGTGCCTCAGACAGGGTTAAATAAAAAATATCGCCTTCTAACTTCTTGAATTCACAATGAACAATTAATTCTTTCGCCAAAGCTTTCAATGGACACTGCGCCACAATCGTCGCCCATTCTGCATTGGTCGAAGGGGGAGTTGCCGCAGCACTTGAGACCACTGGAACATGAGGGGCATGACTGGCGACGGGGGCATAGCTAGGCGTGGGCGCGTAATTGCGATGTGATTCAGTCGGTTGGCGTTCCACCGGGCGAGGTGCGCGCAAATCCGACTCTTGCGGACGAAATACCAACATCCGCAACATAATCATTTCAAATCCACCACGCGGATCGGGCGATAAAGGTAAATCACGCCGTCCAATCAAGCCAATTTGATAAAATAACTGCACTTCCTCTGGCAACATCTGCTGCGCGAGAGTGAGAATTTCCTGCCCCAATTCATCATGTGCATCAATCGCTTGTGGAACAAATTGTGCTAGCGCGACTTTTTGCAACAGGGTCAATAATTCGCTCAGAATGCTGTTGAAATCTGGATTATTTTCAGCCAGACTTGCCACCTGTCGCAATACTTCTGTCGCATTATTGGTTGCTAACGCCTTGATTAAATTCAAAACCACTTCATGATCTAACGTGCCCAACATGGTGCTCACATCAGTGGTCAGCAATTTTCCCGCACCGTAGGCAATGGCTTGATCGAGCAAACTGAGCGCGTCCCGCAAACTTCCATCCGCTGCTTGTGCCAATAATTTCAAACTCGCGGCTTCATACGCAATCTGCTCGGTGTCCATAATTTTGGTTAAATGCGCGGTAATTTGCTCTAAAGACAAGCGTTTAAGACTAAATTGCAGACAACGCGATAGAATTGTCGGGGGTAATTTTTGCGGATCGGTGGTGGCGAGCAGAAATTTGACGTGGGGCGGTGGTTCTTCCAACGTTTTCAGTAACGCATTGAAACTATGGGTCGAAAGCATGTGCACTTCGTCGATGAGATACACTTTGTAACGTCCTCGTGTCGGCGCGTATTGCACATTTTCAAGCAGATCGCGGGTGTCTTCAACCTTGGTGCGAGAAGCCGCGTCCACTTCAATTAAATCGACGAAGCGTCCTGCGTCAATTTCCCGACACGCGTTGCATTCACCACAAGGATAGGCGGAAACTCCCTTCGTTTCACAATTCAATGATTTGGCTAAAATTCGAGCAATCGTGGTTTTTCCTACGCCGCGGGTGCCGGTGAATAAATAAGCATGGTGTAACCGATTGTTTTCTAACGCATTTGCTAAGGCGCGCAGGACATGATTTTGCCCTACCATTTCCGGGAAGTTGTGCGGTCGCCATTTACGAGCAAGGACTTGATAAGACATGGGAGCGGACTGTGGGTTGTCGAGAGATGGTCAATTTAACATATTCTTTCGCAACACACAATTTGAGTCGTCATCGGAAAACGGGTGCTGCCCATCGTCGAATCGCACTGCGTCATGCTTGTGGACTTTGTGCTACAATCTCAAGTTGAACGATTGCAATCAATCAAGCTCAACATGATGACAATTCGGATGATTTTAAAATTCGTCCCAATCGTGAAATTTGATCGGATCACTCCAAGAAAATGATGATTCAAACAACAACGCAAACAGTGGCACACCGTGAAAACTTTTGATCATTATTCAGCAACTCGTGATAATAATTTCAATTTAATCCGTTTTATCGCCGCATCACTGGTCATTTTCTCGCACAGCTACCCCATCGCATTGGGACACGGCACGCCCGAACCCCCCACGACATGGATTGGCATGAGCGCGGGCAACATCGCCGTCAGCATTTTCTTTGTCGTCAGCGGCTTTCTCGTTTCCAAAAGTTTTTGTGATCGCAACAATCTATTCACCTTCTTTTACGCCCGTTGCTTGCGCATTTTTCCCGCACTGATTGTCGCCGTCCTGTCCAGCGTGTTCATTGTCGGATTATTATTCACAGAATTATCATTGTACAACTATCTGACAGACCTCAGAATTTACAAATACATCATTAAAAATATCACACTCATCGTCTTCAATCTGCAATACGATCTGCCCGGCGTTTTCACCGAAAATATTTATCCCGCAGCGGTCAACGGTTCACTGTGGACATTGCCAGCAGAATTTCGGATGTATTTATTAATAGCCTTACTGGGATTTATCGGCGTATTACGCAATATTTGGTTTTTCAACGGATTCATCGTGATAGCTACAGTTACTTATTTCTATACAGACTATTATGTTATCGCACTGTCTGCGGAAGTGTGGCGTTTGGCGGCATTTTTTTTAGCAGGAACATTTTGCTACATCAATCGTAAATTTATTCCACTCAACGGCTATATTTTATTGGGTATTTTCGCATTGACCATCGGCACATGGCACACGCCCTATTTCAAATTTTCATTTTATTTATTATTAAGTTACGCAACTTTTTGGTTCTCTTTAGTACCCGCTGGTCGAATTCGGTTCTTCAACCAGATAGGCGATTATTCCTACGGCATTTACATTTACGCCTTCCCAATACAACAAATGATTGCCGCATTATATCCCGGTATTCAACCGCTGGAAATGTGTGCATGGGCATTCCTCGCGACGCTGTTATGTGCTTATTTTTCATGGCATTGGGTAGAAAAACCCGCATTGAAACTCAAACTCACCCTCAATTCATCGCCAACCGCGACCATGTAAGGATACGACTTATTTTGAAAGATTTGAATACATTCTAACTGATTTAAATTAAACGAATTATTTGAAATCTGCTCCACGTCGATCTATTCAATAATCCTTACTCATGAGGCATTCCCTAAAAATGGTACTTGAGTACCATGTACAATCTAGCCAAAATTTTCTACATTAGCAATCATAACTGATAATTCAATCTCCCACGATCAATTCTACTCGATTTGATTGACATTAAACCTACCATCGAGCAACCTGTTGAAAATATGAAACTTTATCGCAACCTCATCGACGTTTTGCGCACCCAAACCGCAACAAATAATGGTATTCGTTTTATCGAAAGTGATGACAAAGAAACATTTATTTCATATCAAGAATTGTATCAACAAGCGAATGATTTGTTGGTGGGTTTGCGCGCGGGTGGAGTTTTGGCGGGTCACGAATTAGTTCTACAACTAGCTGATAATCAAACTTTTCTAATTACTTTTTGGGCATGTTTGCTTGGCAAGATTATTCCCGTCCCTCTTGCTGTGGGAAATAATGACGAGCATCGCTTAAAAATCTTCAAAGTTTGGAAATTTCTGCAACATCCACACCTCATCAGTGATGACAACGTTTTAGGAAAACTGCGCATTTTTGCCACTGAACAGCAGTTAGAAACTATTTTCGACCAAATTGAAAAAAGTTATCTCACATTCACAGAAATTACAAAGAGTTCTGAAGCCACTATTCCAGAAAATCCAGAACCAAGCGACATCGCGTTTATTCAATTTTCTTCAGGCTCCACCGGCGATCCCAAGGGTGTGATGTTGACGCATCAAAACTTGATCACCAATTTACAAGGCGTGAAGGAATATTATGATGAATATCTCAATTATAATCAACAAGATGACGCATTTCTCAGTTGGATGCCACTGACCCATGATATGGGGATTATTGGCTTTCATCTGCAACCGCTGTACTTAGGGTTACAACAATACCTTATTCCAACCCAAACCTTTATCCGCCGTCCCAGTCTGTGGCTGAAAAAAGCCAGTCAATACAAAGTGACAGAGATTGGCTCACCTAATTTCGGTTATCGCCATTTTTTGAAATTATTTAAACCTGAACTGGCAAAAAATTGGGATTTATCAAACATTAAACGGATCATTAATGGCGCAGAACCCATTTCATATCAGCTAAGTGCCGAGTTTATGCAAACTTTGGCACCGTATGGTATGCCGCCAAAATCTATGTTACCCGGTTATGGACTCGCTGAAGCCTCCCTTGTGGTCACCTATTCTACCTATCAAGATAATGTGATTGTGCACCATGTTGACCGCTCTTCCGTCTCAATGGGGCAAAAAGTAAAATTTACCGAGCCAAATGCCAAGCACAGTGCGAGTTTTGTCGATGTCGGTGCACCAATTAACTATGTTGATGTGACTATTCGCGATGAAGCGGGACAAATTTTACCTGACGGGCATGTTGGCTTAATTCACATCAAGGGTGGCAATGTCACACAAGGTTTCTATCACAATTCCGCAGCGACGGCAAAAGTGCAAACTGCGGATGGCTGGATTAATACAGGTGATTTAGGCTTCATTGTCGATAGTGAACGTTTTCAACAAGTTCCAGAGTTCAAACACTCATGGCGGTCGAAACATTTAGTGATTACAGGGCGCGCAAAAGATATCATTTTCATCAACGGAGCAAACTACTATCCTCATGATATTGAAAGACTTTGTGAAGAAGTTGAAACCATTGATTTAAATAAAATCGCCTGTTGCGGAGTGCGTGACGCGCAATCGGAACAAGATGAAATTTTGCTATTTGTGATCTTCAAAGGTGATATCAGTGATTTCAAAGGATTAGCCAAAAAGCTCAAGTTGCATGTACTGCAAAAAATGGGAATCGCAGTATCTCACTGTATTCCTATCAATAAAATTCCGAAAACAACCAGTGGAAAGGTGCAACGTTATCAACTGGCACAGCAATATCAACAAGGGCAATTTGATGAGATTTTGGTACAACTTGAACCAATTACCACTTTTCCTAAAAAATCAGTGACTCAATCAAATTTAATCAATCAGTTACATACCATCGCGAGTGAGATTTTAGGCAACACCATTGATAACGATAAATCGCTCATGGAACAAGGTTTCAGTTCAATCCAACTGGTTGAATTACAAAAGCGGTTAAGCGACGCTTTAGCCACTGACTTGCCTGTCTCTATTGTGTTTGACTATCCAACGTTGACGGCAATGAGTCAATTTCTGGAAACACAACTGACTGATAAACAAATTAATTTAGCTACAATTGAAGCCATTTCAAGCCATTCTCGCGAAGATATTGCAATTATTGGCATTGGTTGTCGTTTTCCGGGTGGCATTGATTCGCCTGAAAAATTTTGGCAACTGTTACTGTCTGGGCAAGAAACGGTGCGTGAAATTCCAATAACTCGTTGGCAGACTTCACAATTTTTTGATGAACGTCTTGATGTCCCCGGCAAGATATATACTCGCTACGGTAGCTTTTTGGATCAGGTTGATAGTTTTGATAATGAGTTTTTTGGTATCATGCCGAAAGAAGCACAAGCTATTGATCCACAACAAAGAATTTTGTTAGAAGTGTGCTGGGAAGCGTTAGAAAATGCCGGTTTTGCACCGTTCAGCTTGAAAAATAGTCAAACAGGCGTTTTTATCGGAATTTCTAACAATGACTACACGCAAGCACAAACTCGCAGTGGCAAGCCAGAAACCATTGATGCGTACTCTTTGACTGGAAATTTATTCAGCACTGCGGCAGGGCGAATTTCCTATATTCTTGGCTTCAATGGGCCCAATATTGCTTTAGATACCGCATGTTCGTCGTCGCTCGTTGCAATACATTTAGCGATACAAAGTTTGCGTAGTGGCGAAAGTCATTTAGCTCTCGCGGGCGGCGTGAATTTGATTTTATCTCCAGAATCTTATATTGGTTTATGTCAGATGCACGCGCTGTCTCCTGACGGTCGTTGCAAAACTTTTTCAGAAAAAGCAGATGGTTACGGGCGAGGCGAAGGCTGCGGCGTGGTGGTGTTGAAACGGTTGAGCGATGCCCAGCGGGATAATGACATGATTTTAGCCGTGTTAAAAGGCAGTGCAATCAATCATGATGGAGCCAGCAATGGTCTGACCGTTCCTAATGGATTAGCACAGCAAAATTTAATCCGTCAAGCGTTGAAAAATGCCCAACTGCAACCGCAACAGATTGATTATATTGAAGCTCATGGCACCGGTACTTTATTAGGTGATCCAATTGAAGTTTTAGCATTACAAGAAATTTTTAAGTCTCGCGCTCAAAAGCTCATGATTGGCTCGGTGAAAACCAATGTGGGACATTTGGAAAGTGCGGCGGGAATTGCAGGGGTAATTAAGACGATATTAGCATTGCAACATGCTGTTATTCCTAGTAGTTTACACGCAACTGAATTAAATACTCGGATTCCTTGGCAAAAATTAGATATCGATGTAGCCACACAACCAATTTCATGGGAAGTGCAGCAAAAACAACGGATTGCAGGAGTCAGTTCTTTTGGTTTCAGTGGCACCAATGCACATGTCATCATTGAGGAATATGTGCAACCAATGATCGCTACTCCAGTGCAGAGAAAATTTGAATTATTGACACTTTCGGCTAAAAATGAAGCTGCATTGCATGAATTGGTCACTCGGTATGCACAACTTCTTGATTCTACACAAGAAAATTTAGCCAATATTTGCTATACTGCGAATACAGGACGCACCCATTTTGCAAAACGTTGTGCTTTTGTGGCAGATAATGTGACGACGTTACAAAATTTGCTAAAAACAGCCGCTCCTCGTGAAATGACGCGTGGAGATAAAAAAATTGCATTTTTGTTCACTGGTCAGGGTTCGCAGTATCACGATATGGCACGAGAACTTTATGAAACTCAAGCAATTTTTAAACAGGCGTTGGATGAATGCGACAACGTGCTAAAACCAATTTTGCAACTTTCCCTGCTTGATGTCATTTATGCTCGCCAAGCGGACATCAATCAGACGCAATTTACACAACCTGCGATTTTTGCGGTGGAATATGCGCTGGCAAATTTATGGATGTCGTGGGGTATTCAACCGGCGGCATTACTTGGACATAGCATCGGGGAATATGTTGCGGCATGTTTGGGGGGCATGATCAGCTTAGAAGACGCATTGCAATTGGTCGCTATTCGTGGCAAATTGTTGCAAAGTTTACCTGAAGGGGGCGGTATGGCAAGCATTGCAGCGAGTATTGACGTGGTATTGCCGCTGTTACAAGCCTATCCACAGATTGCAATTGCAGCATACAATAGCCGGAATAGTGTAGTCATTTCTGGTGATCAATCTGCACTACAAAATATCTTGGCGCAATTGCCTAAACACATTCGCACCCGGCAACTTGAAGTGTCGCACGCCTTCCATTCCCCCTTAGTTGAACCAATTCTAGCCGAGTTTCAACAAGTGGCAGAAACCATTTTTTATACTAAAGCTCAACTTCCTGTCATTTCTAACGTAACTGGGCAACTTTTACAAAATTGTGATGCCGAGTATTGGACACAACATATTCGTCAACCGGTTCATTTTCAAGCAGGTTTACAAACTTTATATGAAATGGGCGTTCGGCACTTTATTGAAATTGGAGCCACCGCGGCATTGTCGAGCCTAGGTGCATCTACGCTACTTGACTGTACTTTTTTACCCTCTTTGCGTAAAAATAAGCCAGACAGCCAACAATTGCTAGAAACGCTTGCCGAAGTTTATTTGCATGGATTTCCGCTTGATTGGACAGCTTTTTATCAGCATGAATCGCATAAAAAAGTGTCGCTTCCGACCTATGCCTTTCAACGTAAACGCTTTTGGATAGATTTACCACTTACTGTATCTCACTCTGCTCATTTTTCTCAGCTTACTGAAGGTCATTTTGTCATGCAACCGATTGAAAATCAACGTAATCAATTGATTCACACCATTAAATCGAACTTAAAACAAGTGGCAGGACTTGATCCAGAAACAATTGATTTACATCAAAATTTCTTTGAACTGGGATTAGATTCATTGGCATTAGTACAATTGCAGCGAGGATTGGAGAAGCAATTTAATATTGATCTCGAAATGAGCCAATTTTATGAACAAGCCGATACAGTCAGCAAATTAGCAGATTATCTATCGCCGCGTGTAGCTCAACCAACTGAATCTACACTAAATATTTCACAAAGTGCGCCAGTCATAACCACAACTTTAGCGACTCCTCCTAATCAGGTTACGAGTCCACAATTTGCTGCCCATACCACTGTTATGAATTCGGACAGTGGCAATGTGTTAGAACGCTTGATGTCTCAACAACTTATCACGATGTCACAGTTGATGACCCAACAGTTAGAGACCTTTAAGCAAGTGAGTGGGGGACAAACAGCATTAAGTACGCAACTTTCACAGCCTATTGTAGTGCAACCTGTAACGCAATCTGTAGTGCATACGCAACCGACTGAAACTAAAGCAGAAACTACAGATAAACCAAATGTAGTTGTCCCCGGCTTGTATCGCGCAGTTCGCACCGAACGTAATGAAAGATTTACCGAAATTCACAATATCCATGTTAAAAACCTAGCTTCAAATTACAATCAACGCACCCACAGTTCCAAAACGTATGCGGCTCGCCATCGTCCTGTTTTTGCGAATAATCGTAACATCATCGGTTTTCGTCCGGAATGGAAGGAAATGATTTATCCGATTGTGGTTGATCGTGGCGAAGGCTCGAAAATTTGGGACGTTGACGGCAATCAATATGTTGATATTACAATGGGTTTTGGTGTGGTATTATTTGGGCATAATCCCACATTTATTCGTGACGCGATGGTAGAAGAGCTGCAAAATCATGGCTCTATCTTGGGTCCCATGTCACGTTTGGCGGGCGATGTCGCTACTTTGATCCATGAAATTACAGGCATGGAACGAGTGGCGTTTTTTAACACCGGTTCTGAAGCGGTAATGGTGGCGGTGCGTTTGGCTCGTGCAGTGACTGGTCGGGATAAAATTGTAATATTTACAGGAGCTTATCACGGATTTTTCGATGGTGTGCTGGCGGCGGGCTGGGCAGTCGATGGCAAACCGGTGTCCTTTCCAATTGCCCCCGGTACTCCAGCGAGTTTAGTTAAGGACGTGATTGTATTGAAATATGGCGATCCGGAGTCATTGGATGTCATCAAGCAATTAGGCACGCAAGTCGCGGCAGTTTTGGTCGAACCGGTGCAAAGTCGCAATCCGACAATCCAACCGAGAGAATTTTTGCATGAACTTCGCGCTATCACGCAACAAAATGCTACCGCCTTGATTTTTGACGAAATGATTCTCGGTTTTCGGATGCACCCACGCGGTGGACAAGGTTGGTTTGGCATTGAGGCGGACTTGGCGACCTATGGCAAGGTTTTGGGTGGGGGAATGCCCATCGGCGTGGTGGCGGGCAAGGCGAAATTCATGGAAATGGTGGACGGTGGGCTGTGGCAATACGGCGACGCTTCGACTCCGGCGCAACGTACTGCTTTTATTGCAGGAACATTTAGTAACCATCCGATAACTATGGCTGCGGCGAAGGCGGTGCTGACTGAAATTAAACGGCAAAGCCCACAATTGCAACATGATTTGAACCACAAGACGGAAGCGTTTTGTCAGCAATTAAATCAATGGTTTATCGAAGAAGACGTACCCATTCAGCTACACCATTTCGGCTCATTATTTCGCTTTAATTATCAAGGTGATACTGAAATTCTGAATTATCATCTGCTTAATCAAGGTGTTTATGTTTGGGAAGAACGCAATTGTTTTCTCAGCGTAGCCCATACATTGGAAGATATTGAATTTATTATCAATACAGTCAAACAAGGTGTAGCAGAAATGCGTCATGGGGGATGGTTGCCGCCGTCACCTCAAAAAAAAACTCGACTGAATAGCTCTGTTGATTCAGAAAAAAAAGCTGTTCCATCAATAAGTTCGTTGCCACTCGGTCACATTCCGCTGTCAGTGGGTCAGAAAGAGATGTGGTTTTTGACCCATGCTGACCCCGCTGCATCCTTGGCGTACAATGAAGTAGTGTTATTAGAATTCAAAGGTGACTTGCAACTGGATTTATTACATCAAGCGATAAATCAAGTGGTTGCACGTCATGAAGCCCTGCGGGTGGCGCGAATTGATGGGGAAACACAGCATATCGCGTCCCAACTGACTTTAGAGCTTCCTTTTATCAACTTTTCTCAAGAACCCGATAGAGACACTCGGCAAGCGCAAATTGAATCTTGGTTCGACACACAATTAAAACAAACATTTGATTTACAACAAGATAAATTAATTCGTTGCTACGCGTTACAACTTGAAGCCCAACACTATCAACTACTCATCGTGGCACAACATATCATTGCCGACGGTTGGTCATTGGGTGTGTTAGTTCATGAAATTGCTGCAATTTATAGCGCGCAACAACGACACATTGCAATCTCTCTTCCGCCTGCCATTCCCTATCGTGATTTTGTGCGTTGGGAAGTTGAACGCGTCACTGATCCAAAAATCCAAGCCAAACTTGAAAAATCGCAACAATATTGGCAGACGCAATTTGCTAACTCCTTACCAGTCTTAGAATTACCCAGCGACCGACCACGCCCTGTATTACAAAATTATCAAGGTCGTCGTCTGCAACGGACCGTAGTTAATTCATTGTATCAACAAATAAAATCTTTCAGTCGGCAACAGGGTGTGAGCGTTTTTGTAACGCTGTTGACCAGTTTTAATACCTTATTAGCTCGTTTGACGCAACAACACGAGTTTTTATTAGGAATGCCTATCGCGGGACACAGCCTGATGGGGGCGATGCACTTGATTGGTCAATGTACTGCAATGTTGCCGATGCCGATTCGTCTCACTCAAAATACTACGTTTTCAGAATTACTGACTGCGACAAAACGACAAGTGCTCGACATGCAAGCACATCAAGATGCAATTTTTCACCGAACAGTTTCGCTTGCTATTCCGCCAGTTACTGTTATTTTTAATCTCGATAAAGCGGTTTCACTGCAATTTTCAGATTTACAGGTTAAATTGCAACCTTCTCCGATTCATTACGTGAAGTTCGACCTATTTTTAAACGCGCTAGAAGCTGATAATGAATTAGTGCTTGATTTAGACTATCGCACTGATTTATTCGATACCACGCGAGCAAAACAATGGATCGAAAATTATCTGCAACTATTACAAAGCGTTATCGAAAATCCACAGCAAAAAATCCTACCTATTTCGCCAACGCTGGATAGTGTAGTGCGTGTGCAGGGTTATCGCGTTAATATTCAAGAAATTCAACAAATTATTCGCCAATATACTGAAATTCAAGATGTAGTGGTGCTTGCCAATCATGCAACTGGGCAACGTTATGATGCAAGATTAACCGCCTATCTCGCTGTCAATAACACATTTTCAGTTAAAAATCTGCGCCAATGGCTGAAAATTCAATTACCTAGCTATCAGATTCCCAGTTATTTTGTGCGCGTCGCTGCGATCCCCTACACCGATCTAGGCGAAGTTGATCAAATTGCTTTGCAAACCTTGAATTTACCACGAGAAACAGGTGTTGATTATCTTGCCCCGCGTGACGAGTTGGAATGCCAACTGATTGATTTATGGCAACAAATTCTTGTCGTGCAACCGATTGGGATTGACGATAATTTCTTTGAATTGGGCGGGCAAAGTTTAAAAGCAGTGCAATTATTAGCGCGTATTCAACAGAAATTAGGGATTCAATTGAATCTCAAAGAAATTTTTGAAGCCCCGACTGTGGCAACTTTAGCGGATGTAGTGCGTCACAAAGTTCCCGTTGAACTACAAATGATCACTAAAGTTGCTGAATTTGAAGATTATTCGCTCTCGAATGCGCAAAAACGTTTGTGGTTGTTAGAGCAGATGGAGGAAAATCTCACTGCGTATAATATTCCAGTGGCATTGCGTTACTTTGGCGAGTTGGATGTTGCGAAATTTCAGCAGGTTTTACAACAACTTAGCCAACGACATGAAACGCTACGCACGATATTCATTCAACGGGATGGCGAACCGCGGCAGAAAATTTTGGCTGAAGTGTCTTTTCCTATAGAATCGCATGATTTGTCTCAAATTGAAAATTATGAGATGCAACTGAATGAAGTTATTCAAGAAATTATCAGACACACCTTCAATTTAACTCAAGCCCCGCTGTTGCGAGTTGTTGTTTGTCGCTTGCCAGAACATCACGTCATTATTTTTAATATTCACCATATTATCAGCGATGGCTGGTCAATGGGCGTGTTTATTGAAGAATTGTTCGAGTTGTATCATGATAACTCACTGATTCCTTTAGAAATTCAGTATAAAGATTATAGTGCGTGGCAACATAATTTGCTTGAAAGTACCGAAGTTGAGCCGCATCAGAATTATTGGAAAAATAAACTTGCCAGTCCCTTGACTACACTAGAATTATTGACTGATCTGCCCCGTCCAGCGGTCAAAACTTTCAATGGTGCACATCATAAGCTCACTTTGGACAAAATTGTCACCTCTGGATTGCGTGCCCTCAGTGTGCAGTATCAAAGCAGTGTTTTTATTAGTTTAATGACGATAATCAAAATCTTACTGCATCGTTACACCGGGCAAGAAGATATTATTGTAGGCACTGTCACCGCCGGGCGTGAGCATCCACAGTTAGTGCAACAACTTGGTTTCTTTGTCAATTCTTTGGTATTACGTGATAATGTGACGGCTCACGAGAGTTTCACAATGTTATTGCCCAAAGTGAAACAAACCATGTTAGATGCAGTTGCCCACGAAATCTATCCTTTTGACCGCTTGGTTGAAGAATTGGCACAAGGGCGTGATTTAAGTCACAATCCATTGTTTGATGTGATGATCGCGATGGATGATCGGGCAGATGTTGCGCCGTTGCTCAAAAAGTTCAATTTACAAGAAATCCCACTTGGTACAGATGATGGACAGTTTGATTTGACTTTTTCAATCACAGAACAGTCTGAAACAATTGATATTTTGGTTGCCTATAATACTGATTTATATCTTTCAGGCACGATTGAAAGAATGAGTCAGCATTTATACAGTTTACTCAGCGATGTGGTGGCGCGTCCTCAGTGTCCCATTTCTCAATTGCAATTGCTGACAGAAGCCGAAACTCAGGCAATTATTCAATTTTATCAACCAGTTAATTTAGTTCAGTCCGGATTACATCACTTAGTAGAATGGCAAGTTGAGCTTACACCAGATGCGGTGGCTATTCAGTTTGAAAATCAGTCATTTACTTACGCTCAAGTTGAAGATCATGCTAATCAACTGGCGAATTATTTGTTGAGTTTAGGCGTACAGCTCGGTGATTTTATTGGCTTAACTATTGAACGTTCCCATTTAGTGCCGATCAGTTTGTTGGCAATTTTGAAAGCAGGGGGCGTTTATTTACCGCTTGATCCGGCGTATCCTCAAGATCGCATTGCCTACATGTTGGAAGACACACAAGCAAAAATCTTGCTAACTCAACAAGATATCAATCTTTCATCGTTGTCATCTCAAGTGAAAGTGGTGTGTCTCGATAATGATTTTGCAAAAATTGCCGCGTGTGATCCACAACGTCCAAATATTACGATTTCTTCCAATAATCTTGCCTACGTTATTTATACTTCCGGTTCGACTGGCAAGCCCAAGGGCGTGATGATTTCTCATCAAAGTATCGCGCAACATTATCAAGATATTCAACAGCTTTATCAACTCAATGTGCACGATAAGGTGCTTCAGTTCGCCTCGATCAGTTTTGACACCTCTTTAGAACAATTATTGCCGTTGACTCAGGGCAGTTGTTTGGTGTTGCGCGGGCGGGAATTGTGGAGCAGTGTGGAGTTTGTGCAAAAATTGCTTGATTATCAAATTACTGTGGCAGATATTCCTCCTGAATATTGGCGAGCATTGGCACAAGAGGTTGAAAATCTTAAAGAAACTCACGAAAATTCTGCTCAATTGAAATTACGTTTGATGATTGTGGGTGGTGAGGCGATGTCCGTTGAAGATTTGCGGCAATGGCGAGAAACTTCTTTAAACCATGTGAAATTGTTGAATGCGTATGGGCCCACGGAAGCAACCATTGAGGCGACTGTTTTTGATATTCCAAGCGATTATCACCTCAACCCGCATCTTACGAAAATTTCTATCGGTAAGCCATTGGCAAGTCGCAGAATTTATATTTTGGATAAGCAAAATCAAATTGTTCCGACGGGAGTGGCAGGTGAGCTGGTTATCGCAGGATGTCTAGCTGAAGGCTATCTAAACAATCCAAAACTGACTGCTGAAAAGTTCATTGAATGTGAATTTAACTTGGCTGGACATAAAATCGTCGAGAAAGTTTATAAAACCGGTGATCTGGCTCGCTATCTCGCTGATGGTAATATTGAATTTTTGGGACGGATTGATAATCAAGTTAAATTACGCGGTTTTCGGATTGAATTGGGAGAGATCGAAACCGCGTTGAATCAACATGCCCAAGTTCAGGAAAGTATTGTGATCTTGCGTGAAGATCAGCCTAGAATCAAATATTTAGCTGGATATATTCGCTTAAAAACTGTTTTGGTGGATACAAGCGAAATTGAGGCTGAATTACGCGATTTTATGAAACAACAATTGCCGGAGTACATGGTACCTACAGCGTTTGTGTTTTTAGATAACTTTCCGTTGACCGGTTCTGGAAAGATTGATCGGCGTGCGTTGCCAGTTCCTAACTTACAGAAATTCAACAAAAATATAGTTACCGCGCGTACTTCATTGGAACAGCATTTGGTTACTTTATGGGCAGAAGTGCTGAAACTGCCTCAAGTTGGGATTTTTGACAACTTTTTTGATTTAGGCGGTCACAGTTTATCTGCTAATCAAGTGGTGTCTAAAATTCACAAAACTCTGGCTAAGAAATTGATGTTAAAAGAATTTTTTACACATCCGACCGTGGCAGAAATTGCAGAATTGCTGGAAAAACGCGGACGTTCCGATTTGCCGCCAATTCAACCGATTGCGTCACAACCGCATTATCCCTTGTCGTATGCACAACGGCGGTTATGGACTGCAACTCAAATGACTGGAGATTCAGCGGCTTACAATATGGTCGGCGGTTTTATCTTGAGTGGCAATTTAAATGTCGCAGCGTTCAAACAGTGCTTTAACTCATTGATTGCACGGCATGAATCGTTACGGACTCGGTTTATTACGGTGGCGGGCGAACCACGTCAGGAAATTTTGCCAACTTTAGCTTTTGAAGTGATTGAAGCCGATATCAGTCATCAAGCTGAAGAAGCTGCTCAAAGCCTGTTTTATCAAGAATTGCAAGCAACTTTTGATCTGCGTCAAGTTCCGCTGCTACGGGTAAAATTGCTGAAATTACCGTCAGATAGCACACCACGTCATTTGTGTATTGTCAACATGCACCATATCATCGGAGACGGTGTTTCGGTTGAAGTTTTATTTAAAGAAATCATTCAGTTGTATCGAGATTTAACTGAAAATCGCCCCAATTCGCTGCAACCGCTCAGAGTGCATTATAAAGATTATGTTTTCTGGCAGGGCGCAATGCTGGAAAGTGAGGAAGGACAGCAACATCGCAATTATTGGTTACAACAGTTTTCTGATGAGATTCCAGTGCTGGATTTGCCAACAGATTTCCCACGTCCAGCGGTGCAAACACAACATGGCGAAATGCTTAAGTTTTTCATCAATGCAGAATTAACTCGCTCGTTGTATGAATTAAATAAACAACAGAGCGTGAGCTTGTTCATGATGGTGGTTAGCCTAGTCAACACGATGTTATATCTTTATACGCAGCAAGAAGATATTGTGATCGGCTCACCTGTTGCCGGACATAATCATCCGGATTTGGAACAGCAAATTGGCTTTTATGTCAATACGTTAGCCTTGCGTACTCGATTCAGCGGTTCAAATAATTTTGTTGATTTATTGGCAAAAGTGAAGCAAGTGGCAACAGATGCCTATGTGCACCAAGATTACCCGTTTGACAAATTGGTGGAAGAGTTGAATTTACAACGAGATTTGAGTCGCACCCCGTTGTTTGATGTGATGGTCATTTTGCAAAATTATGAGCCGGTGAGCTTTGATTTACCAAACATCGCGGTACAAAGTTTTATGGATGATGCTTCTGTCACCAGTAAATTTGATTTGAACCTGATGTTTGAACAAATTGACGATCAATTGGGTGTGTGGGTGGAATATAACACCGATTTGTTTAAGCGAACAACGATGGAGCAGTTTGCTGAGAATTTCATCAAATTGGTTCAATCAGTGACTAAGAACCCTGTTCAAGAATTAAATTATTTCAAAACGTTGTTCGTTGCAATTCATGAACAACAAGAACAGTCTCAGTTTTTACAAGCGATTGATGAAATCAGTGATGATTTTTAGATTATTTTTTAATTTTATCAAGGAGATATAATGTCTAAATTACCTGTTGTTAATTCTCATAATGAATGGGATACATTGGAAGAAGTCGTTGTCGGCGTGATTGATGGGGCGACGGTGCCGAGTTGGCATATTATGTTGCAGGCTACCATGCCAACTACACAATGGGATTTTTTTAAGCAGTTCGGGGGACAGCCGTTTCCGAAAGAGCGAATTGATGCCGCGCGTCAGGATTTGGAGGAATGCGTGCATATTCTGGAACAGGAGGGGGGTGAAAGTAACTCGTCCAGATAGAGTTGATTTTACGAAACCTTTTAGCACTCCAGAATGGCAAAGTGCTGGTGGTTTGTATGCCGCTATGCCGCGCGATTTGTTAATTGTTTTTGGTGACGAAATCATTGAATCTCCGTTGTCATGGCGATCTCGGCATCATGAAATTGGGGCGTATCGGCGGTTGATGAAAGATTATTTTCGACAAGGTGGAAAATGGACGTGCGCGCCTACCCCGCAGTTGCTAGATGATTTATATGATGCTGATTATATTGAACCAGAAGAAGGTGAGCCACACCGTTATGTGATCACAGAATTTGAGCCAGTGTTTGATGCGGCGGATTTTATGCGTTGTGGACGGGATATTTTTGTGCAATTAAGCCATACCACGAATCAATTTGGGGTTGATTGGCTACAACGTCATTTAGGTGAGGGGTATCGCATTCATCAGATTGAAATTAAAGAACAATCTCCGATGCACATCGACGCAACTTTCGTGCCGCTTGCACCGGGTAAATTGTTAGTGAATCCGGAAAAATTGGCGAAAGTGCCTGAAATGTTTAAACATTGGGATGTATTTTATGCCCCGCCACCGTGTACGCCTGTTGAGCATCCAATGTACATGAGCAGTCGCTGGTTGAGCATGAATGTGTTGAGTTTGGACGAAAAACGCGTGATGATCGAAAAAGGGGAAGAAACGTTGATTCGTGATTTGAAAAAATGGGGATTTGAGCCGATTCCGTGTAGTTTCCGCAATTTTTACTCGTTCGGTGGCAGTTTTCATTGTGCGACGTTGGATGTGAGACGACGCGGAACCTTGCAATCTTATTTTTGAATTCGTTGATATAATTGATTTTTTAGTCGATTTTGCTTTAAAATAAGTCTGTTGAGTTGCACAAAACAGTTTGTATTGTGTGGGGAAAATCAGGGTTGTGTTGTTAAAATTCATCCCAGGGTGAGCGTATTTACCACGTTTTCTGGGATGGATAGTTGGGGGTAGGATGAGTTAAGCTGTTTTTAATTAATTCAACGAGTTATGCTGTATTTTGATTTGCTAAATTAAACATCCACTTTTGGCGCGGTGCGTAGCCGAATTCCTAATTCTTTCAATTGAAATTCGCTGGCAGCAGAAGGCGCAGAGGTTAAGGGGCAACTTGCGGTTTGAGTTTTAGGGAAAGCAATCACTTCACGAATGGAATTTGCGCCGGTCATCAACATCACTAGACGATCCAAACCAAACGCAATGCCTCCGTGTGGCGGACAACCATATTTCAGCGCATCCAGCAAAAAGCCAAATTTTTCACGAGCTTCCGCTTCACCAATGCCCAGCATCCGAAATACGGTCGATTGCATGTCTGGATGATGAATCCGTATCGAACCGCCGCCAATTTCTGAACCATTCAAAACCATGTCATAAGCACGAGATAATGACGCACCGGGATTTTGTTCCAAAACTGTCAAATCGGCAATATTGGGCGCAGTGAATGGATGATGCAACGCAACCCAGCGTTTTTCTTTGTCATCCCAGTCAAACATTGGAAAATCAATCACCCACAATGGTTTCCAACCCGGCGTAGTCAATTTCATCTCTTCGCCAATTTTTAAGCGTAACGCGCCCAACGCTTCATTCACCACTTTTGCTTTATCCGCGCCAAAGAAAATCACATCTCCATCAACCGCTTGCACTCGTGCCAAGATCGCAGTCACCACGTCATCGGGCAAAAATTTTAAAATGGGAGATTGTAAACCTTCCTTGCCTTTTTGCAGATCATTAACCTTGATATATGCCAAACCTTTCGCACCATAAATTGCAACAAAGGCTGTATAATCATCAATTTGCTTGCGCGACAATTCTTTACCATTGGGCACCCGCAACGCGGCAACTCGTCCTTCGGGGTCTTTCGCCGGTGCTGCAAATACTTTAAATTCAACGCTGTCTAATAAATCTGCAATATCAACCAGTTCCAGCGGATTGCGTAGATCAGGTTTGTCGCTGCCATAATGCTGCATTGCTTCGGCATAGGTCATACAGGGAAAAGGTTCTGGCAAATCAACCGCTAACGTCGTTTTGAACAAGTGCCGAATCATCGCTTCCATCAAGTCACGCAACTGAATTTCATCGATGAATGACATTTCAATATCTAGCTGAGTGAATTCGGGCTGACGGTCGGCGCGCAAATCTTCATCACGAAAACAGCGGACAATTTGATAGTAACGATCCATCCCTGACATCATTAACAATTGTTTAAATAATTGTGGTGATTGGGGTAGGGCGAAAAATTCACCCGGATGGGTGCGACTGGGCACCAAATAGTCCCGGGCTCCTTCTGGCGTTGCCTTGGTCAACATCGGTGTTTCAATTTCTAAAAAGTTTTGATTATCTAAGAAATTTCGCACGATTTGATTGACTTTTGCCCGTAATTTGAAGCGTTCTTGCATTTGGGGACGACGCAGATCAATGTAGCGATACCGTAACCGAGTTTCTTCACTGGTATTATCGTCATCTAATTGAAATGGCGGCGTTTCTGAAGTATTCAAAATGGTGACAGTTTGCACAGCAACTTCAATTTGTCCGGTGCTAAGATTTTGATTCATCGTACCTTCTGGACGATAACGTACTGTTCCAGTCACTTGCAACACATATTCGTTGCGAATTCGTTCTGCGGTGCCAAAGGCTTCAGCAAGGGTAGGATCAAATACCACTTGTACCAAGCCTTCTCGGTCACGCAAATCGACGAAGATAACTCCACCGTGATCGCGCCGCCGATGCACCCAGCCGCATAAAGTGACTGTTTTTTCGATAGATGTTTCGTTGAGATGTCCACAATAGTGGCTACGCATGAATTTTCCTTATCCTGTAAAAAAAGAGATTGGCTGAGAGGATTACATCGTGGAAAATAGTTGTGAAATCATCTCGATACCAATCTCAATCTGTATTTTTAACTAAGAGGTGGTTGCAGCAGGACACGCCGGGCAGGTTTCGGTATTGCCGCCACATGGATTTGATTTTTTATCTTTAAAATCCGTTGCATACCAACCGGAGCCTTTGAGATGAAAACCACCAACTGCTGACAACACTTTTCGGAGTGCGGCTTGATGACATTGGGGACATTCGGTTAATGGGTCTTCACTCATTTTTTGCCACGCTTCTAATTTGTGACCACAGCTATTACATTCATATTCATAAGTGGGCATACAAAAATCTCCTCGAACTTTGGGAACTTAACACTCAAGGTAATGGGGGGGACTTGATGAAAATCAAGGGGACTGGTCACGATCAGTGATATGATGAACGCAGAAACTCAACACGGTGAGCCGTGGAAAATTGGTGATCAACTGAGTGAGTTGGCTGAGTCCGAGTAATTTCACACAATCAATAGGTTAGCAATATTTAGTTTTTGGCAATTTTTGGAGAATAAAACTCAACATCTACTCGCCCTATTTCCATTTCTGGATGGTATAACATTTTGATATTTTGGGTATAAGCATATATCAACCGGGCTACGGTTTGCGCCCGCAATTTGGAGGTTTGAGGCGATGTGGTATTACTTTCAGAGGGTGCCGGTCCCACCAAGATAACAACCCGGTGTGAAGGGCTAATATGGGATTCTTGTAATGCAGTTTCTAACTTAATTTGTTCGCTAGGTACAAATTGCGTTGAAATGGATTCAAATTGTAATGAAGTCCGTTGAAATGCCGCGATCCCTTTCGATTGCTTAACCGATTGAATGGGTTGCAGTACTGAAGTTTTCGGTTTTGCCGCGGAGGGTTGTGTGACGGGCATAGGAGCGGCGGGTTGCTGTATCGGGTTTTGTGTTACAATGGCGACCGGACGTTTGGGAGCGGCATAACCGGCTTGAACATTACTGATTAGCGGCGTTTTTTCCAAAGTAGGTTTCCCCACCTCCAAGTAACTCAAAAACCAAGTGAAAACCGCCATATTCACCAGAAATAAAACTGATAACAATATCGCTTTGAAGAGTGCTTGTAACATGTTGTTTTAGAAAGTATAGTCGGGGCGAAAAAGGGTTAAACGCATGGCGTGACACGGTTGTATGTTCTTACGCAACTCACAGTGTCGATTATATCACAATGATGCACTGTTCGACGGGAGTGAGCAATTTGTTGTTTTGAAATAAAACAGTGGGCTGAACCATCGCCAAAGGGCAATTGTGATATTTTTCTAAAGAAATCAAATGATTATCTGCAAAGTTTCCCAATAAAAACGACGTGACGAAAACTAACGTTGTTGAGTTACTCAAAAATGAGAGAAAGATATGACCTATGTTGTCACAGATAATTGTATTCGTTGTAAATTTTCAGATTGTGTTGATGTGTGTCCAGTGGATTGTTTCCATGAAGGACCCAATTTTTTGGTGATTGATCCTGAAGAATGTATTGATTGTACTTTGTGCGTCGCGGAGTGCCCGGCAAATGCGATTATGCCCGCAGACGATGTGCCAGAATCAATGCAACATTTTATTGAATTGAACGCTGAATTATCCAAGATTTGGCCCGTCATTTTGGAGAAAAAGCAACCATTACTTGACGCTGAACAGTGGAATGGCAGAACAGATAAGCTGCAATTTTTGGAGCGTTAATTTTCTTAATTCAACACAGAACCGATTTGATGATGGTCGAAACTTCGTCATGTAGCCCACCAAAAATTTCACGATATGAAATGGTGGGCAAAATTAAATATTGTACTGTTACATTTCCGTTGAACATGGTTGAACATTGCTGATCTTCCGAATTTCCTTGAGAATACATTATTTTTCAGACAATTAACAAAAATTAATGAGGTTGACAACTATCACTAAATACTTTAATATTCACTGATATACTCTAATAAATGCGATTATGTCAACTAAATTCCATCCTAGCAGAGAAGCAGCACGTATTTTAGGTGTTCATCCAAACTCTTTAAGAAAATGGGCGGACATTGGTGAAATTAACTACATCAAAACCAAATCAGGTCAACGACGTTATGATGTCGATAGTTACATTGGAAAATCAACCACTTCCATCACAATCTGCTACTGTCGAGTCTCAAGCCACAAGCAACGAGACGATCTTGAACGACAAGTCGAATTCTTGCAAAATCAATATCCTACAGCAGAATTCGTCAAAGACATCGGAAGTGGACTCAATTTCAAACGAAAAGGTCTTAAAACCATTTTAGAACGAGCAATGTCGGGAACTCACATCACACTTGTGGTTGCCCATCGAGATAGACTTGCGAGATTTGGGATTGATCTCATTCGACAAGTCATTGAGCAAAATGGTGGAAAACTCGTGGTTCTCAATGAAACTTTACTCTCGTTAGAACAAGAACTTACCAACGACTTGCTCAATATCGTCCGCGTATTTTCTGCAAGAATGCCCGGACTTAGAAGTTATAAAAAGCAAATCAATCAAATTGTCACTGACTCTAAAACAGAATAGGACATTTAAACACTGGCACAATGTGAGCAGATGGGTTTTTAATCAAGTACTTAATTTCATGATTGTTCATGAAATGAATGAAGAATTGGGCTGAAAAAACCTTCATGGATGGACATTAAAAAGATGTTCACCCAAACTTTGCCCGAATGGACGAAAGATGTTCCGTTTCAAATCACCAGTAAAACCCATCCAGAAACGGATGAAGTAAAAAAAGTCGGTTCAGTAAAACGCATTAAGTTGTTGAATAGAAAGTGGATCAATCGTGGCATCGTAGGCGCATGTAATGTTTTGTTACGTGCCTTGGTAGATCAACCCCACAAAGTAACGTGGCAGTTAGCAGATGTGAATAAAATTAACTGTTGTTAAGAAAAAATGATCGGATGAATATGCCCAGTAAGACAATTAAGAACAGTAACGACCGTGTTGATAGTTCCGAACAAACGACCCTCAGATTGTCTGATGATATTGGCAAAATGGCGGATCGCATCGGAGGAATGGCAGATCGTATTGGGGAAATGGCGGAACGAATTTTAAAAACTCAAGAAATTCAAGCCAAAAACATCGAACTGACCCAAAAGTCGATGTTGGAATTGATGCAAGCGATGACTAAACAAATGGAATTTAGTAATCGGTTGATGGAGTTGATGTTTGACAAAGGTGACAATGTGCCGGGTAAACAGTTACCCTCATGGCAGTTATCCAAATCGACAGAACCCGCAAAAAAATCCGAATAGTTTAGTCAAGTGGTTGCGTTGGTGGCGCGAATTGTAGTGCCTATCATTTACAGGACGGAGCACTCAAAATCGGGCTGACTTCCTGATAATTTTGCCAACTGTCTCGCACTTTCTTGTTGGATCAGCACAGTAAGAGCTTGATTTCCCTTTTTTATTCGATTTAAATAAATTTGACAGGTCAATTCTACCATACACCTCTGACATTAAAACGACAAAGGTGCATGATAATTCAGATTTTAAAGTCCAAGTGGCAAGTCTTTTTTCGAGAAAAGCTGTTGTTTTTGTTCCGGCGTTAATTTTTCAAAAATCGGTGAAATAAGTTGAGTCAATAGTTTTAATGGTCACTTTGACGTAAGTTGTGG
>DYNO01000117.1 GCA_020721025.1 Thiomargarita sp.
TTGGGATGCTACGACGGTTCATTGAATACAAAGCAAAATTAAGAAACTGCGTTGTTGTCATTGCCGATAGATTTTTTCCCAGCAGTAAAACATGTTCCAAATGTGGAGCAAAGAAAGAGAATTTGACATTAGCAGACAGAATCTTCAGTTGTGATTGTGGTTTAGTCATTGACCGGGATTTAAATACTGCAATCAATTTATATTCCTATGAAAATAGGAACTGAATAACTATCGTTGTTAAGTAGTTAGAGTCGCGACCCGTATCAGCGAGACTTTAAACGCACGTAAGAGCAGTGTCAGACTCAGTGTATCGAGCTTCTGTGTTGACCAAGATACAAGTGTTGTATTCATAACTGAATAACATTTGTTTTCCTACAAATGATTTAAGATCACTATATGCACAGTTTACTCCCGTACAATTAAATTGGTCAGACAACATTAGCAAAAATAGAGTGTATCAGCAAAACATCATATCCATTTGTATTTTAAATAATTTCAGTGCTACTCTCACAAGGCGATAGAACAAAATGATTTGGTTACGTTCAACGTTATTTTATTTGGGGTTGGTTTCAGCAACTTTATTTTTCAGTACCTTAGCTCTATTTACTTTTTTTCTCCCCTATGCCATTTACTACCGCATTATCAAAGGATGGGCAGATTTCTGTATGTGGTGGTTGAAAATTACCTGTGGACTCACTTATCAAGTTCAAGGATTGGCAGAATTACCGAAGCAACGTCCGCTTATTGTGCTCAGCAAACATCAATCCGCATGGGAAGTGATTGCATTACTACACTTATTTCCGATGCAAGTTTGGGTGTTAAAGCGCGAATTACTATGGATACCGTTCTTCGGTTGGGTGTTGGCAAGTTTAAAACCCATTGCGATTGAACGAAAACAACTACATCGGTCGTTGAAACAAATTGTAGAACAGGGTATCAATCGGTTGCAACAAGGTTTATGGGTGGTGATTTTTCCCGAAGGCACACGGGTAGCCATTGGCGAGAAAAAACGTTATGGCATGGGCGGGGCAACCTTGGCGGCACAAAGTGGATGTCCGGTCGTGCCTGTTGCACATAATGCGGGGAAATTCTGGCCCCGAACCCATTTTCTCAAATATCCCGGTGTGGTACAGTTACGTGTGGGACCCATGATTGAAACACAAGGTAAAACGCCCCAACAAATCAATCAATTGACTGAAGAATGGATTGAAACCACGATGTTACACCTTGAAACCCAATTTGCAACATAACGATTTTGATTAGAAAAAATTTTCAGATGCTCCGTCCTGTTAAACCGATTGCTCTGATTCAGAATGAACCGAATTTAAGAATTTCCAGAATGAATCATTCAATTTAAAGTATCCAGCATCTGTCACTTCTGATTCAGACAGAAAATTTTTCATATAAAAATCAAGTTTGAATGGTATAACTTCAATGAGATATGGCTCAGGTAACGCAAAAAGAATATTGAAACCAGTCAGGTTGAGATGAGCTTTTTATCGTGCATCGGCTATGCTCCTAATTATTTGATTCATAAGGACAATTCATGCCCTCTCTTCCTTCCCTTTTTGAGATGTTATCTGCATTGATTGCCATTCCCACCATCAGTAGCATGAAACCAGAATTAGACCAAAGTAATCAATTGGTTATTACCCAGTTGGCGAATTGGTGTGAAACAATCGGATTTCGCTGTCAAATACAAGCTATTCCTGATCATCCGACAAAATTCAATCTTATCGCACAGTTAGGCGAAGGCGATCAAGGCTTGGTATTTGCGGGGCATAGTGACACCGTGCCTTATGATCTCACGCGGTGGCAAACCGATCCATTTCGTTTAGTTGAGAAAAATCAACGACTTTATGGATTAGGCATGTCCGACATGAAGTCTTTTTTTGCCCTAGCTCTTGCGGCAATTGTGCAATTCAATGCAAAGCAATTACGACATCCTGTGCTTTTGGTGGCGACCGCGGATGAAGAAAGTTCAATGTCTGGGGCAAAATATTTATTAGAATCAGCCCAATTGCGCGCTCGTTATGCTCTCATAGGCGAACCGACCAATTTACAACCCATTCGGATGCACAAGGGTATTTTCATGGAAGCGATTCATTTAACAGGATTATCAGGACATTCCAGCGATCCGACATTGGGGCGCAGTGCATTGGAAGGCATGTATCAAGTAGTCGGCGAAATTTTGAACTGGCGCAATGAGTTACAGTCGAAATATTACCATCCGGCATTTCATGTGCCTATTCCAACGGTCAACTTAGGGCATATTTTCGGCGGCGACAGTCCCAACCGGATTTGTGGCGATTGCGAACTGCATATTGACGTGCGATTGCTGCCCGGCATGGAATTGACGGAAATTCGTGAGGAATTACAACATCGAGTGCAACAACGGATGATAAACAGTGGCTTAGAAGTCAAATTTATCACGCTGTTTGACGGCATCGCACCGATGGAAACCCCAACAACTTCGGCAATTGTGCTAGAAACCGAACGTTTGACAGGATATCCAGCGCAGGCGGTGGCATTTGGAACGGAAGCCCCTTTTTTGCAACAATTGGGCATCGAAACGGTCATTTTGGGCGCGGGAGATATCGCTCAAGCCCATCAACCCAATGAATTTCTTGCCATTGATCGCCTGAATCTCATGATCAATATTTTGACGCAACTCATTCAAAAATTCTGTTTATAAACATTCGATTTATTTCAACATTTTGAGAAACATGATGAAAATTCCTCGTTCCAATGCTTCGAGGCTGTAAAAGAAGTTCCCAGTAAATTATTGTAATATGAAGTTCGGTCAAAATGAAGGGACGGTCTCAAGAAGGGTAGTACCACAGAAGTAAGGAAGGTATAATATGAAAAATTAACAGATAAGAAGGAATGAGAGATGATTATTTGTCCAAAATGCGGTGGAAGTCAGATAGTTAAGAACGGTTTTTCATACTACGAAAAGCAAAACTTCAAATGTAAGGTGTGTGGACGACAATTTGTAGAAAATGGGCAACAAAATCAAATAAGCGCGTAAACGAAAAAGCTGATAGATAAATTGTTGCTAGAAAAAATACCGCTGGCGGGTATAGCAAGAGTATTAGAGATTTCAGAGAGATGGCTGCAAAGTTACGTCAATGAAGCGTATAAATCGCAACGTTTAGAACCGCCAACGGTTAAAAAAAAGGGAAGTTGACGATAGAATGTGACGAGATGTGGTCATTTGTAGGAAGAAAAAACAATAAGCAATGGATATGGTTAGCCATTGACAAAACCAGCCGAGAAATAATTGGTTTTTATGCGAAGCATTGAAACGATGAACTATTTGTTTTATTTAAAAAATCTATCGCATCTATTGGAAATTAAATTTGAACTGCGTAACTCCTAAAGTAGTCTTATTTTTATGTTACTATAGAATATCTTTCCTAAAACGATGCGTTAATAGGCTCGGTCTCGTATGTCTCAATTGCTATTAAAATCAATCAATACTATTTGTCTCACCCTTGTGTTACTCTCCTTGGTCGCGTGTGAATCTGAGAAACCGATTGAACCTAAAGCAGAAATTCGCCCCGTGCGCGCCCAACAAATTCAATTTAAAAAACTCAGCAAACCAACCAGTTATTCCGGCGAAGTCAAAGCCCGCTATGTCACTGATTTAGCGTTTCGCGTCGCGGGAAAATTGGTAGAACGTAAGGTGGACATCGGAGCGATGGTCAAAAAAGGGCAATTATTGGCGCGCATTGACCCGACGGATTACAAATTAAGCGTGGTGAGTAGCAAGGCTCAGATGAACTCCGCCCAAGCTGACGTACAAAAAGCCAGTGCAGATTTAGAACGTTACAAAAATTTGCTCGAAAAAGGGGCAGTCAGTCGCACCGAGTTTGACCGTTACCAAAACGAGTACAACACCGCACTCGCCAAATTAAATCAGACCAAGGCATTGCTCGATGTCGATGAAAATAAAGCCAATTACACTGATTTGTTCGCGGATGCCGATGGCGTGATTACCGAAGTGTTGGCAGAACGTGGGCAAGTGGTGGCGCAAGGACAGGCAATCATTCGACTCGCTCGCCCGCAGGAAAAGGAAATCTCGATCCATGTTTCAGAAAATCGGCTTGATGAATTGAATAAATCTAACGAGTTAAATATCAGCTTGTGGGCATATCCGCAATTAAAACTGCGCGGCAAGATTCGTGAGATTTCCCCCAATGCTGACCCAGTGACTCGAACTTACAACGTGCGCGTAACCTTGTTAAATTCCACCGATGACGTGCATTTAGGCATGACTGCCACCGTGATATTGCAACGCACCACCGAACAAGCCGTCGCTTTATTGCCGCTCACTGCCCTGTATGCACAAGGGGAAAAGCCTTCGGTGTGGGTCGTGGATACTCAGACTCATCAAGTCAAGCTCACGCCGGTACAACTGAGTGAATTTTATGGCAATTATGTCACTGTGATACACGGTTTGACCAATGGGCAATGGGTGGTAACTGCGGGAACGCATAAATTGCATGAAGGGCAAATCGTGCGATTACTCGACGAACCCAACAAGAAAGGCTAGAACTCCATGGAAATGCCAAATTTATCTGCGTGGGCGTTGCAACATCGTTCACTGGTTCGATTTTTGATTGTGTTCTTCACGGTTGCCGGTATTTTTTCCTACAACCACTTGGCACAGATGGAAGACCCAGAATTTACAATTAAAACTATGATTGTACAAGCCTTTTGGCAAGGAGCCAGTGCTGAAGAAGTCGAGAAACAAGTCACCGATAAATTGGAAAAAAAGCTACAAGAAACGCCTTACTTGGATATTATTAAAAGTTATTCAAAACCGGGCGAAAGTACCATCTTTGTTCAATTAAAAGATTTCACTCCACCAAAATTTGTGCCAGATACGTGGTATCAAGTACGCAAGAAAGTCAACGATATCAAGCATACCTTGCCACAAGGAGTCAATGGGCCCTTTTTTAATGACGAGTTTGGCGACACTTTTGGATCAATTTACGCCTTTACCGCCGATGGTTTCAGTTATGCCGAATTAAAAGAATATGTCGATAACATGCGTCAAGAATTACTGAGTGTTCCTGATGTAAGCAAGGTCAATTTAATCGGCGTGCAGGATGAAAAGATTTACATTGAATTTTCCCACGTCAAACTTGCCTCACTACACATCGATCCCAACTTAATTATCAGCACCTTACAAGCACAAAATGCCATCACGCCATCGGGAACAGTAGAAACCGAATCTGACAAAGTTTACCTGCGTGTCAGTGGTGATTTTACCTCTGCGGAAAGTGTCAGTAATATTGGGCTTGAGGTCAACGGGCATCATCTGCGACTGGGCGATATTGCCAAAGTTTATCGTAGTTACGTCGATCCCACCGTGTTTAAAATGCGGTTTAAAGGCGAGGAAGCCATCGGATTGGCGATTTCTATGCGAAGAGGAGGGGACGTGATTCGTCTGGGGCAGGCGTTGCAAACCATGATGTCCCGACTGATCAATGACTTACCGATTGGGATTGAAGTACACCAAGTGTCTGATCAGCCACGCGTGGTTGGGGAATCAGTCCATAACTTTATCAAAGTGCTCACGGAAGCCGTTATCATCGTACTCGTAGTCAGCTTTTTAAGTTTGGGACTGCGAACCGGTCTGGTGGTCGCGTTATCGATACCGTTGGTTTTGGCAATTACGTTTTTATTCATGTACTTCTTCGGAATTAACTTACAACGAATTTCGCTCGGTGCGTTGATTATTGCCCTAGGTCTTTTGGTCGATGATGCGATGATTTCCGTCGAAATGATGGCATTGAAGCTCGAACAAGGCTGGGATCGCTTTCGTGCAGCGACATTTGCCTACACTTCCACCGCATTTCCGATGCTGACAGGCACGCTGATCACCGCTGCGGGATTTTTGCCGGTGGGCATGGCGAAATCCGCTGCTGGCGAATACACCTTCTCAATTTTTGCTGTGGTGACAATCGCTTTACTGGTTTCTTGGGTTGTTGCAGTGATTTTTATTCCCTACTTGGGCTACATTTTATTACCCGATGGCAACGCGAAACACATCCAAGAACATGATGTCTATCAAACCCGATTTTATCGAATTTTGCGTCATATTATCAACGGCTGCGTGCACTACCGTAAAACCGTCATTTTACTCACGATAATTTCTTTTGCAACAGGGATTTACTGTTTTCGTTTTGTCGAACAACAATTTTTCCCCTCATCGAATCGTCCAGAATTGCTCGTCGATATCTATCTGCCTGAAGGAGCTTCATTCTACGCCACTGAAAAACAAGTGCTCAAACTTGAAGCGATGTTAAAATCTGATCAAGATGTGCAAAATTACGTCAGCTATACCGGCGGCGGTTCACCACGATTTTATCTGCCAATGGATTTACGCTTGCACAATACAAATTATGCCCAAATTGTCATTATGAGCAAGGGGATGGCAGAACGGGAACGGGTGCTCGCTCGGTTGCGAGAGGCATTTATTGAACAATTTCCAGAAATTCGTGGACGAATCACGCGATTGGAAAATGGGCCCCCGGTGGGTTATCCAGTGCAATTTCGAGTGATGGGCGAAAATGTGGAAAAAGTGCGCGAGATTGCATTGCAAGTGGCTGAAGTGATGCGACAAAATCCGAACGCGCAGGACGTACATCTCGATTGGAATGAAAAAACTAAGGCAGTGCGTTTGGAAGTAGATCAGGATAAAGCCCGTAGTTTAGGCATCAGTTCACAACAATTAGCCAGCATTTTAAACAGCTTGTTACATGGGGCAGTGATTACCGAATATCGTGAAAATGATGAATTAATTGAAGTGATTGGGCGGGCAACTCCAGAAGAACGCAGCAATTTAGCGAACTTGGAAAATCTCAATATTTATCTCAATAATGGGGCTTTTGTCCCGCTGAGTCAGATTTGCTCAGTGAAATACGGTTTTGAAGAAGGAATTATTTGGCGACGCAATCGTTTTCCCACAATGACAGTACGAGCCGATATTTCTGATCGAGTACAAGCTCCTGATGTTTCAGTACAAATTAACCCAACATTGAACCCATTGCGAGAACAGTTGCCGGCGGGTTATAAGATTGAAATGGGGGGAACGATTGAAGAAAGCAGCAAATCTCAGGCTTCGATAGCCGCGGTCATGCCGTTTATGTTGATGGTTGTTTTAGTGTTGTTGATGATTCAATTACAAAGTTTGCAGCGCACTGGGTTGGTCTTGCTCACTGCGCCCTTGGGAATTATTGGTTTGACCTTGTTTTTAATCGTATTTCAACGTCCGTTTGGATTTGTGGCGATGTTGGGAGCGATTTCATTGATGGGAATGATCATGCGTAACTCTGTGATTTTAATTGATCAAATTGAACAAGATCGCATTGCTGGAATGCCCGCGTGGACGGCGATTGTCGAATCCACGGTGCGCCGATTTCGTCCGATTATGTTGACTGCTGCTGCTGCAATTTTGGCGATGATTCCGTTATCACACAATAACTTTTGGGGACCAATGGCGATTGCGATTATGGGCGGTTTATTGGTGGCAACGATTTTCACCTTGTTTTTCTTGCCAGCCCTGTATGCTGCGTGGTTTCGAGTGCAACGACCGACGATTCCGGCTCCATCCCTCAGTTAAGAGGTTTTATTTAAATTTCAATCAATTGCGACAATCAAATAAATTCATACAACTGGTTGATTTAACTACATTGACGATACAAAACTGCCCACAGTCGCACCTTAATACAATGAAAAATCTCTGACAGCGACCTTTCTCAGCAAAAATCTTGATAGACTCAAAGTTATTCGTGGTGGTCGCGAAGCGGCGGTTTAATTTTTATAATGATATTCAATCAGTTCAAACTTTTACAGGGCAATGAATTGACTTGAGTGAAATTGTTGATTGCAACGTGTCTAAAAAATGACTGACTGCAAATCACTCCAGATTTTTGTCTCAATGCTGTCGTTCAATGATTTGATGTGACGACTCACTTATTTTCTGATTAATCAATTGGTTAAACAGCTTTTAACCTTGATTCATATTTCGATAGCTTAAAAAAACATCGCCTCACTTGATAATTTCTCAATGATGCCTATATTAGGTTAAGCGTTACGCAGCATCAGGATTATCTTATTGATTTTATTTAAATAATCTAACCCTAGTCAAGACAATCACTTGATGAATCAATTCAATGAAATTTGCACTGCGTCACTCTGGATAAGTGATAAAAACAGTCTGAACCATTGATAAATAAGTTGTTGTGAATATTCTTGCTTGTGAATTTTCATTCAGTATCGTTACCATAATAACCATATCCAAAGGCTGATAGGTGGAAAGATGACAGCTCCAAACATTCTCGTTATCGAAGACGACACCCTGCTGAATAAATTTCTGGTGCAAAATCTACAAAACATGGGTTATCAGGCACATGGCGTTTCTCATTTAGCCGCAACCCGTGATTTCTTAAAATCTAACGAACCCTCCCTTATTTTACTTGATGGTCACCTCCCGGATGGCAGCGGCATGGATTTGTTGCGCGACAATGGGTTACCGCCGGTTGTTTTCCTCACGGCTTATGGTTCAGTGCGTGAAGCGGTGCAAGCCATCAAGGCAGGTGCGGCGGAATATTTAGTCAAACCCATTGATTTAGATGAATTAGAAGTTACCATTAAACGAGTTTTAGAAAACGCTGCAATACGTCAAGATTATCAGTTTTGCCGTTCACAATTCCAAAACCAACAGCGGACAAAAACGATGGTCGGTCACAGCCTGAGTATGAAAAAGGTGCAGGATCATATTCGCGCCGTTGCCCCTACGGACATGAGTGTCTTGATTCAAGGTGAAAGCGGGGTGGGCAAGGAATTGGTTGCGGCGGAAATTCATCGGTTGAGCGAACGCAGTCAGCGTAATTTTGTCGCCCTAGATTGCTGTTCGTTGCAGGAAAAATTGTTTGAATCTGAACTGTTTGGGCATGAAAAAGGCGCGTTTACTGGGGCAGATCGTCAAAAGAAAGGTTTGATTGAAGGGGCAGATGGGGGAACGTTGTTTTTAGACGAAATTGGTGAAATTGAAGCCCCAATTCAAGCGAAATTGCTACGTGTGTTGGAAACCGGACATTTTCGCCGATTGGGTGGAACGAAGGATTTGAGCGCCGATGTTCGCATTGTGGCGGCAACCAATCAAAATTTGGAGGAAATGAGTCGTAAAGGTTCGTTTCGTTTAGATTTATATTATCGCCTCAGTGCCTTTGTGGTGACAGTGCCGGCATTGCGAGAACGACGAGATGATATTGCGGATTTGGTTGAATATTTCTTATCAAATCATAAGTTTTCGCGCCGTTTGAATAAAAAAATGTCGCATACCGCGATGAAAGAAGTGATTGCTTATTCTTGGCCCGGAAACATTCGTGAGTTGAAAAATGTGGTAGAACGGGCAGTGATTCTGTCGGGAGATAAATCAGAAATTCGCCCGGAACATCTGACTTTTTCCAGTATGCACAAGACGTTACAAACCGGTTTTGAACTTTCTTTCGACCACGAACCCACGTTGGAAGAAATTGAAGAACATTATCTCAAATTCCTGCTGAAGAAATATTCAGGACATCGCAAAAATGTGGCGGAAACCTTGGGTATCAGCGAGCGTAATACCTATCGCTTGTTGAAGAAATACGGTTTTTCTGAAGACAATATGCCGGAATTGGCGCGTACTGTCTCCTGTCGCGAGGTGCTGGTTTAAATGAGCACTTTTTCATGTCACCCCGTTTGAATGAATTGATTGTTTACCATCAAGTTATCGTTTACAATAGACTGTGTAATTTTTGACTATTTTATCGAGGATAAGACAATGCAATTCAAAATGTTGACCGCGATGATGGTGCTGTTTTTCGCAACGCACAGTGTGGTATCGGCGGAAGGTGTCAATGAGGAATTTAAGTTTAAGAAGGGGCGTTCTTCTGGCACAGTTGAAGGGTGCGTTGTGGGGGCGGATATGGATGAGTATTCGTTGGAAGCGAATCAAGGACAAACCATGTCAGTTTCCATCGAATCGGAGGAAGACAATGCCGTTTTCAGTCTTTATTATCGCACCAGTGATGGTTGGGAAGTGGTGGCGGGCGGGGACGAGGGCGTGAAGTCATGGAAAGGGCGCTTGCCGGGCGACGGGGTTGGCAAAACAGATACTTACAAGATCGAAGTAGGAAAAGAGCGTGGCAATGCGTGTTATCAATTGAAAGTGAGTATCAAATAGCGTGGTGGGTCAAAGTCATTGACTTGAGGAATAAAACTTTTTCCTCGTTCCCATGCGCCGGCGTGGGAATGCAGTCCAGACGCGCCAGCGTCACGAGTTATAATTTCTAATTATAATTTCTAACCGATTGCTTTTTATCATCTTGATGAAAAATTGTCGCTCCGTTGAAATGAAGAGATGAATACAAATTGTTGAACTC
>DYNO01000118.1 GCA_020721025.1 Thiomargarita sp.
GACGTAAGACTTGAGTAATCAAGCAGTTGTGTTGACGACGTGAACAAAGTGAGAACCATTCGCACATCTTGTCCGAACAATTCATAACTTTTTAGGATCGGCGATGACAGACATGACTCACTTCTACGACTACCATAATGATTGTGTGTGTCGCAAGATGGTGTTTCGCCCTTGGGGAAAATCCCTAAAACCAACTCTAACTCAAAATTCAATTTACATTGCAAGAGGTAGTAATTAAACTATGTTGTTGAGCAAATACAAACAATTAGGTCTGATACTTTGTGGCGTTTCCATGGTGGTTTTAAGTGCTTGTTCGCAAAAAGCTCCTAAAGAAGAAATGCCAGCCCCTGTTGCAGAAATCAGTGAGCCGATGGAAACTGTGGATATCGCTCCTCCACCTCCTGTTGTTGAAAACACTGAAATTCCTGCCCCTGTTGTTGCAGCAACCGACCCTGTGATGGACGAGCCCGTCACAACGAGCAGCAAGACGGGCGGTGTTGGCGTTAAATACCATACTGTGAAGAAAGGTGACACCGTGTATAGTCTTGCCAAGAAATATGGCACGACGGCTGCGAAGTTGCTGAAGTGGAACGGTTTAAAATCTGCTAAAGCTCTGAAAGTGGGCGAAAAATTGAAAGTGCGTTTGTAATCTCAAAACGTAATTTCTTTTAGAGAAAGATTTTTGCAGGTTGAGCTATCTTCATGAACTCAATCTGCAACTTATTGATTTAGTTAGATTTAACAGCTCACAATGTGGCTACCAAGGTTGAAAAATAAGGCGTAAATCCGGCTTTTTTGAAAATATGGACAGAAACTTGATTTTTTTCCAAAACTTCCGCAGTCACCTGTTTGATTCCCAAACGCTTTTCCCGCAACCACATATTCCCACGTTTTAACAATTCCGCCGCATAGCCGCGCCCCCGTTGTTGTGGCACAAGATAAATGGATACCACTGCCTCATCATTGAGCAAATCATAACGTAGCACCCCAACCGCTTGCTGATTATCTTCTCCGATCAATAGGATACGTTGTGGATTATTTAAAGATTGAGAAAACCAACGTTGATGCGTTGCAAAATCAAGCGGTGCCGAATTAAACGCATAACGGCGAGTTTCCTCATCATTGCGCCAATGATATAAATTTTCACAATCCGCTTCTGTCGCCAGTCGTAACGTGAGGTGGGGGGGGGGCAATTTTTCCGAAATCAGATGTTGCACCACACGCTGCACGCCCAAACCATCCACCAATTTTTGCACTTCTTCCGCCAAAAAATGCACGAGTTCTTGAGCACTTAGCAACATCCGCATTGCCGATAGAATCAGTTCAGCGGTCACTTGCTCACTTTTGCCCAAAAAAAGCGTTTTTCCTTGCCGCGCCAATTCTATAGTCATTTCTAATTGATTATCCGCAACGGCGATAGTGAGCGTCGGTAATCCCACACAACAACGTTCCCATGTCGCACTGCCTCCCGCCCCAATGGCAATATCTGCTTCCGCCATGAGTTCTGCCATATAATTGATTTGACAGTGATAATTGACATTCGGCAAGCTGTGACACAGGGCTTGAATCTGTTGTTTGTCGGGATCAGAATTGCCAACCACCACATCCACTTGTAATTGGGGTTGCTGTAATAAACGAATCGCTTCCAATGCTTTCAGTGTTTCATTGGTGGGATCACTGCCACCGAAAAACACAAATATTTTTCGTATCTTACCATCACGCAATCGAGATTTTTGACGTTGTTGCATGAATTCGGGACGTAGCAGGGCAAATTGTCCTCCCAACAATAATTGACAATGTGACGGCACCAACGATTGATAACGTGCGGTCGCGTTGGGGTAGAAATTTTGATCGAGCAATACATCGCAATCGTGCAGTCGATTCGCCAAGTCATCAATAACAAAGATTTTTTTGACATACCGGCGCATCCGCGTTTCCCAAAATTGATCTAAACTGTAGTGATCGACGATCAGCCAGTCAATCGTGGAAATTTGTTGCAATTGGACAATGGCAGTTTCGGGCTGTAAATCGGCAAGCGGATAAACAATATAACCTTTTTGCTGAATATAACTGATTAAATCTCCAGCTAAAATTCGACATAAAAAGTAAATTTGTGCCTGCTGCTGTCGTAAAGCATCGGCAAGCGTCAAACAGCGCATAATGTGCCCAGTACCAAGTTGCGAGGAAGCATCGGCACAGATAACAATTTGCATAGTCATGGAGTCTCGATAATTTTTTTCATTATCAGTTGGTTGAATTCATCTCAACAGGTCAGATTTCAGAACATGATTATTGTTTTTCCAGCAAGAACCACGTTGTATCGTCTTGTGGAAAGTGTAAGTCCCGGTGATAATTGAAGCCGTAATCAATTAATTGTAAATCGGCATAACGATCCAACATTTCGCCGGCAAAGTCACGTTTAAACAATCTATCCGTGTGACCACGATACGGAATGGTGACTGGCGAGGGATTGTAATATTCAGAAATGCAAATGTAACGTTGGCTTGATTGATACAAGATATCATAGACTTGTGGCAGCTTGTCTGGGTTAATATGAATTAATACGCCCTTGATCAGCACCAAGTCAAAGAGTTGCTCTGGAATGAAATTTAAGATAGATTGATGATAGAGCTGCACTTGGGGTAAATTTTGTTGCAATTCTACCACCGCCGTTTGATTGATTTCCACCGCTGCAAGGTGTGCTTTTGGCAGCAACTGGTTGAGTGCAATCAGATTTAATCCAATATTCGCACCAAACTCAATGATTGAACCAACGGTGCGAGTGTGGGCAAGAATTTTGGAAAACAGGGCAAGATTGCTGGCGATGATATTCGCGCCCTTGTTGCGAGCCACGTATTCATTGCCAAAATCGGTTGCCCAAAAGTGTTCTTGTTCGGTTTGAAACATCTTCATTCTCCTAGCTTTTTTTGCCGAATGTGTTGATTTATCGCGATGAATTCGGGTTGATGGGTCAATAGGTCTAAAATTTGTGCAGTGGTAAACAAGGGCGTGCTTGGATACAATGCGTCGTAAATCTTGGTAATTAAATCAAAATCTTCGGGAGTATCCAGTGTCCAACGATGTTGTGATAAGTCGGGCTGTCCGATAAAATCGGTTAAAGTGAATAACTCAGGATGTTGATAAATATAGGGTGTGACATGTTCACGTTGATAAAATTCGGTGGCTTGCTGAAATGCCCGCTCTAATGTCGCAAAAGTAAAAATTTCGGCATCCAACCCTTGCGGATAGCTACGCAGCATCGTATTGCTGAGATAATCTGTGGTTGTGGGATCGAATTTATCCAACATTTGCGTTAAAAGCTGGGGATCAAAGAGCGGACAATCGGCGGTGACCCGGACAATGGTTTCGGTCACGCCCCAAGTTTTTGCTGCGAAATAATAGCGTGCCAAAACATCCTGTTCACTGCCACGAAAATAAGGAATTTGCGACGCGGTCACGGCTTGAATAATTGCATCGTCTTGAGGGGAATCAGTGGTAGCAACGATAATCTGATTGACCTGTGGACAGGCGGCAACGCGGCGAATGACTTGAGTTAACACAGTTTTATCGCCCAACCTTTTCAAAACTTTGCCGGGCAAACGGGTTGCGCCCATGCGGGCTTGAATGATAACAGTGGTATTCATAAATATTATTGGTTTGTCGTGAGCCTCAATCAGAGGAATGTTGAAATAATTTATTGAATCTAATCATAATTTTATCTGCGAAATTTGCAGCTAAACAAAATCTCGCCATGAAGTACGCCATTTCCACCAATGTTTGATGCTGTTGCGAGTGACGCGAAATACCCGTTGTTCGCCGGGATAAATCCACACTGTGTCGAGTTGTCGAGTTTGCAGGGCTTGGTGGAGTGATTTAAACCACACGTTTTCTAAATCCGTCCACCAACGCGTCCAATCGGTCTTCATGCCGGTGGTCAATGTGAGCAAATAGTCGCCTGATTTCAATGAATTAAGCAGATGTTTCGATGGGGCGGCATAAGGAATATGAGTCAATTTTGCCAATCCTTGCGCGGTGGTGTCCTCGCTCCAAACTTCCACCCAACGCGGCGATGGAACGGGAGGCAACGTACCCAAGCCCCAAAACCATACGCTATTGATAGACAATTCCCCCCGCTGTTCTCGCTCCAAATTGACCGGGCTTTGATGCAGCAACATTTGCACTTCGTTCAGCCGTTGTCGCCACGTCATTTTATCGCGTCCGTCGGGCATGTGCTTGTGAATATCGCGTCCGACCAATTCGGTGAGCGGAGGCAGGGTTAAATCGGGCAAACGCGGCAATTGTAAGTACCAACGATAGGGCGTGGGCGCGGTGAATAGCAGGGCATCGCTAACAAAAAATGTATTTAATTCATTGATTAATCTATCAGTTTCTGCTTGAGTCAGGTCAAACATAGAGTGATCAAACAATAGCACCCGATCTCGGTCGGCATGAAGATGTACGGGATCGGCACGTAGCCAAATTTGATTTTCAGCATCATTGGCATCAATCAGACGACTTATTGCTGCGGCGGGTAAATTTTTCTCTACCGTTAAACCGAACAGGGCAAATAATGTGCTATAAAATTCAGTCTGTTGCCAAGTTTGTTGCGTGGATTGAGCAAAGAGTTTATTGAGAAATGGCAGTTGTAATTGTTCATCTGTTTCAGCGAGATAGTTGAATAAATTGGGAATCACCAGATGTAAATTTGTTTTAGACGACAAATGCGGTGAAAATGGGTTCATAAGCTCAGAGATGAATTTTCGATGTGGGCAAAATAATTGGATATGTTTGCGGAAATAGAGCATGTAATTTCTCAATGATAGCATGTTGATCGAGTCTGTCACTGAATCACGGTCTTTGTCGTCAGAGAGGGGTAAATAATAGATTGATTTTCAAAAAAATTGTCGCATAGCATGTTTAAATGTGGTGAAGAACTTGTTTTGACTTTTCCAAATATGACTGCTAAACTTAGAAAATTATTAAGCTGCGTCCGTAGCATGAATCTTGAATCACTTCTTTTTTTACACTGGAAAAATGACTTCATATCAACCATTGCCTTTATGTGATGCTACCTTGAAAATGATAGATCAAACCATTGCGAATGATCAGGCAGGAATCTTGGGTCATACGTTTGATTTGAGCCAATACAAAGAATTATTGGAAGAAGCGGATGACGTAGCAGATTATTTTTTGCATGAAGAAAAAGAGAAATCGGTTGATTTAAAGCTGTCCATCCGTTGAAAAATCCTATCCTAAACAAATTCAAAATGTTAAAACGAATCATCGGATAATCATGTCAAATGGTATAGTGTGGGTAATTGATGATGATAAATCCATTCGTTGGGTTTTAGAACGAACTTTATTGAAGGTGGAAGTCGAAGTCGTCACTTTTACCAACGCGCCCGCCGCATTAGCTCAATTAGCACAACTTGATACCACTCCGCCCAGTGTGATTGTCACCGATATTCGGATGCCGCAAATGGACGGTTTGACATTGTTGGAGCAATTACGCCATCTCCACCCGGATATTCCCGTCATCATCATGACTGCGTATTCTGACTTAGAAAGCACCGTTTCTGCCTATCAAAAAGGCGCGTTTGAATATTTACCCAAACCTTTCGATGTGGATGAAGCCGTTGAATTGATTTGTCGGGCGATGCAACGCGTATCTCATGCGCCTCCTTCTGAATCCACCATTCACCCTAGCGAAATTATTGGCACTGCCACCGCGATGCAAGATGTTTTCCGCGCTATCGGACGGTTATCGCGCTCGCATATCACGGTGTTAATCACAGGAGAATCTGGCACTGGCAAAGAATTGGTCGCCCGCGCCCTACACCGCCACAGTCCACGCACCGATCAGCCCTTTATCGCCTTAAATACCGCGGCAATTCCCAAAGAATTATTGGAATCTGAATTGTTTGGACATGAACGCGGCGCATTCACAGGGGCATTGCAACAACGACGCGGACGTTTTGAACAAGCGGATGGTGGGACATTGTTTTTAGATGAAATTGGAGACATGCCGCCCGAATTACAAACGCGATTGCTGAGAGTTTTAGCCGATGGCACATTTTTTCGAGTCGGAGGCTATCATTCGATTAAGGTGAATGTCAGAATTATCGCCGCGACCCATCAAAATTTAGAACAGCGGGTGCAAGCCGGTTTATTTCGTGAAGATTTGTATCATCGTATCAATGTGATTCGGATTCACCTGCCTTCGTTGCGAAAACGCTGTGAAGATATTCCCGCCCTCGCACGACACTTTTTGATGGCGGCGGCGAACGAATTGGCTGTCGAATCAAAAACTTTACATCCCGATACTGAGCGTTATTTGATGCAATTGCATTGGTCGGGCAACGTGCGGCAGTTGGAAAATACCTGTCGTTGGTTGACGGTAATGGCTTCAGGACAGGAAATTTTATTGGAAGATTTGCCGCCGGAGTTGCGCGCGCAGGTCTCAGATGAAAATAGTGTAGAATGGCAACACAGTTTGCAACGCTGGGCAGAACAACGTTTAGCGGTGGGAGTTGAGGATTTATTGGGCGAGGTGATTCCAAAAATTGAGATGGTGATGATTCAAGCCGCCCTCAAACATACTGGGGGACATCGCCAAAATGCAGCGAAATTGCTAGGATGGGGACGCAATACTTTAACCCGTAAAATCAAAGAATTGGGCATGGATGATGACGAAAACTAATCATTTAACAAGGGGCGATACATGGTGACTCTCACTCCAGAAGCAGCCATACAAATTTTTAAAGCAGCAAAATTGGGCGAAATGCAAGGTTTGGCGTTACGGATTGATGCGAAAAGGGATGCGGCGGGCAATATTGGTTATAACATGGGATTTGATGAAATCCGTGAGGGTGACGTGCATCTTGTGTCTGAAGGCGTGGACGTGATCTTTGCAGATACGTGTAAGGCTTTGTTAAATGGCACAACTTTGGATTTTGTGGAACTGGAACCCGACCATTTTTCCTTCATTTTCCTCAATCCCAACGATCCTTCCTACCTACCCCCGCAATCGTAATTTCTGTTTGCCAAGATTCAAACCTGTCAAGTTTCAAAAACCTGACAGGTTTAAAATAGTCAAAATTTATGCTTACCTGAAATATTCCCTAACTCAATCATAAGGCACCTCATGGACTTACTCGATTTTGATGTCAAAGAATTATATTTTGATGAACCCACTGACGATGCTGTCTATCACTTAATTTATCAAGCAGCTCAAGGCTATAGCGACGGATTGGCAGAACAACCATTGGCACAAGCCTACACACTCGCACCAGAAAATCTCAGCGTTTTGGTGGCGCGCTATCGGTTTTTTTACTACCAACATCGCTACGAGGAATGTCTGCAAACAGCACAACAAGCCATTGAAGTGGCTCGAAAACGGCTCAATTTTCCCGCACAGTGGCAAGATTTACAAATGACCATGTTTCAAGACGATAATATGGTATTGGCGCGGTTTTATCTGATGGGATTAAAAGGCATGGCATATTTACACCTGCGACTCGGTAACATGGCGGAAGGACAAGCAATTTTAGAGAAAATTTTATCTTTAGACCCAAAAGATCGCCTAGGGGCAGCGGCATTGCTCGAAGTCTGTAAAAATACCACCATTGCAATGTAACTGGACATGCGCATACTTGATCGCCACATCAGTCGTCATATTTTATCGGACATCTTCTTGGTTTTACTGATCTTAGTGGGTTTGTTCACCCTGTTTACGCTCATCGACGAAATCAGTGAAATCGGCAAATACAAATATGGCTTATGGCAAGCAATGCAATACGTGCTACTTTCCATCCCGCGCCAAATTTACGACCTGTTTCCAACCGCCTTATTATTGGGGAGTTTGCTGAGTTTGGGCGCGCTTGCCAGCAACAGTGAACTCACAGCCATGCGAGCGGCGGGGGTTTCGGTACTGCGTATTATCCTATCCGTGTTGCGGGTTGGCATGATACTCACTCTTGCAGCCATGTTAATTGGTGAAATGGTTGCCCCGTATGCCGATGAAGTTGCAAAAAATTTACGCATTAATGCCCAATCTGCCAGTCAACAACGCTATTTTCAAGGACGTTATGGTTTTTGGGCGCGTGATGGGCAAAGTTTTATCAATATTCGCAGCATTCTCTCAGACGATACTTTTGGCAATATTACACTGTATCAATTTGATCAACAACGTCTTGCTGCGATTGTTTATGCAAAAACCGCGCGCTATCATGAAGCACGCTGGACATTACAACAGGTTGAAAAAATACAACTTGATCCGCAACAAGTGACCCGGCAGCAATTACCGGAATTGACTTGGAATGCGTTATTGAATCCAGAATTGGTTAAAATTGTGATTCTGCGTCCGGATAAATTATCAAGCCTTGATTTACATCGTTATATTGGCTATTTACAGTATAATAATCAACGTTCCGCGGAATATGAATTGGCATTTTGGCGAAGAATTAGCTATCCTTTCACGGGAGCAACCATGATTTTCCTTGCGGTGCCCTTCGTATTCGGTTCGTTGCGTAGCATCACAATTGGACAGCGAATTTTGGTCGGCGCGTTGTTGGGCATTGGCTTTTATATGATGAGTCAAATTATGGGAAATGTGGGTTTAGTCTATGAATTCAATCCATTACTGAGCGCGTTCTTGCCGCCGCTATTGTGTTTGAGTGGGGCAATTATCCTCATGCGTAGGGCGATTTGACATGATCGGCATCACTGGCAATTTTTCACTACAATTAGCACAATTTGATCTCAAACTCGATTTTGAGTTACCCGGACGCGGCATCACCGTGATTTTTGGCAGTTCCGGCTCCGGCAAAACCACCTTATTACGCTGTATCGCCGGATTAGAGCGGGCGCGCGGCAATTTGACCGTCAATGGCAGTTGTTGGCAGAATACCGCAAATCGGTTATTTTTACCGACGCATCAACGGGCATTAGGTTACGTGTTTCAAGAAGCGAGTTTATTCCCCCACCTGTCAGTCCAAAAAAATCTTGAGTATGGATTCAGCCGAATTTCCAGCCAAGACAGCAAGGTAGAAAAAAATGATGTGGTGGAATTATTAGGCATTGAACATTTATTGACACGTTCGCCTGAGCGATTGTCTGGCGGTGAAAAACAACGGGTTGCGATTGCGCGGGCATTGCTCACCAGTCCGAAATTGTTGTTGATGGATGAGCCTTTGTCAGCACTTGACGCACCCAGCAAGGCAGAAATTTTGCCCTATTTAGAGCGATTGCACGCGGAATTGTCGATTCCGGTGTTATATATTACCCACGCCATGCCGGAAGTGATGCGATTGGCGGATTATCTATTGGTGATAAATCAGGGAAAAATTTTATCTCAGGGGACGTTATCTGAGGTATTGACTCGATTGGATTTGGCTCTGACGCATACCGATGATGCCGGCGCGGTGGTCGAAGCGCGAGTGGTGGCGTATGACGAGCCGTTCCACTTGACTTATTTGGAATTTAACGGCGGACGGTTCAGTATTTTTCATGACAATTTACCCACAGGGCAGCAAGTGCGAGTGCGAGTTTTGGCGCGTGATGTCAGTTTGGCATTGGAAAATGAAACCCATTCTTCGATTTTAAATATTTTTCAGGCAGTGATCACCGATTTAATGATGGAATCGCCGGGGCAGGTGTTGATTAAATTGGCGATTCAAGACACGGTGTTATTGGCTAGAATTAGCTTAAAATCCAGTAACTTGTTGAAATTATGTGTCGGAATGCCAGTTTATGCCAGAGTGAAAAGTGTCGCATTGGTATAGCAGATAAGGATGAAATGGTTGCAAGTGATTCAAACTTCGAGCATTTTCTCGTTCCCATGCGCCCGCGTGGGAATGCAGTCCAGACGCGCCAGCGTCACCGGTTCAAATTTGATGAGTTCAACCATTGGTATCCATTTTTTCATTTCGATGTGAGAATAATTTTCTATCAATATGATAAAAAGCAATCTGTTAAAAATCGTCACGCGTGACGCTGGCGCGTCTGGACTGCATTCCCACGCCGGCGCATGGGAACGAGGAAAAATATGATAAAATTTTCTATCAATATGATAAAAAGCAATCTGTTAAAAATCGTCACGCGTGACGCTGGCGCGTCTGGACTGCATTCCCACGCCGGCGCATGGGAACGAGGAACTATTTGTTTTGTTTAATAAAACTTTACCATCATGTTTGTTTTTCTACAGACAATTTAAGAACACGATAATGATGACAGAACTTTATGAAGAGCGGCTGCAAAAACGTTTAGGTCAAGTGCGTATGTTGGGCGAGGCAATCTGTATCGCGATTGAAAATGAACTGCAAAAACTTGGCTTTAAACATCCTTAAAGCTGAAGCGCGGCTTTTGCCCAGTTTGGGATAATTTGACTTTATTTTT
>DYNO01000119.1 GCA_020721025.1 Thiomargarita sp.
TGAAACAAGATTTGACGTTAGCAGACAGAATTTTCAGTTGTGATTGTGGGTTAGTCATTGACCGAGATTTAAATGCTGCAATCAATCTGAATAACTATAGTTAGTTGTTAGATAGTTAGAGTCGCGACCAGAATCAGCGAGACTTTAAACGCACGGAAGAGTCACTTAAGACTTGAGTTATCAAGCAGTGATGTTGACGACGTGAATAACGTTTGGTTTTTTTACAAACGCTTAACGACATTTTTAAACCGCTGTTCATACGAAAATAGAAACAGCTTAATCTACATGGCTTAAAGATGTCAAATCGGTTCTATAAGAAAAGGAAAAGTCGTGAGTTTATTCAACTTAAAACCTGATCCTGTGGTGGGAATAGACATTAGCACTACTGCGGTTAAAGTGATCGAACTGGGGCGTTCGGGTAAAAGCTATCGAGTTGAAAGTTACGCGCTGGAACCTTTGCCCGAAAAAGCAGTGGTCGATAAAAATATTGCTGAGGTCGAGATTGTAGGGGAAGCTGTCACTCGCTCGATCCGTCAGGCAAAACCGAAGGCGAAATATGCCGCGGTGGCAGTCGCAGGACCGGGCGTGATTGACAAGCGCATTACGATGGATGGCGGACTTTCTGACGATGATATGCGTTCAACGATTCAAGTGGATGGCGAATCCTATTTGGGAATGCCCGTTGATGAGGTGAATTTGGACTTCTTGGTGTTGGGTCCGAATGAAAAAGAAATCGAACGCTCTGACGTTTTACTGGTCGCGGCTCGTAAAGAAATGGTTGAATCCCGTGTCACTGCGGTCGAAATGTCGAATTTGAAAACTCGTGTGGTTGACGTGGAAAAATATGCGTTAGAAAATGCCTTCGTGATGATGACGCAAAGTGATCCTGAAATTAACGAAGGTGAAACGGTGGCATTGGTGGAAGTGGGCGCGACAACAACGACAATGTATGTCTTGGGAAATGCGAAAACTCCAAGCGCGCACATTGTATTTACCCGTGAAGAAATGTTTGGCGGCAACCGACTCACCGATTCTATTCAAGCCATGTATTCAATGAGTTACGATGAAGCCAATTATGCCAAAAAACACGGCGGTTTACCGGATGGGTATGACAACGATGTGTTGGAACCCTTCAAATTGGAAATGGCACAACAAATTAATCGTATGGTTCAGTTTTACTACTCAAGCTCTACTTTTGGTAAACTCTCGCACATCATGGTCGCTGGCGGTTGTGCTTCAATTGACGGTGTGATTGAACATATTGCGAGCAAAGTAGGCGGACATGTCACCATCGCAAATCCCTTTGCAACCATGTCAATTGATTCTAAAATCAACAAAAAAGCCCTAATGGAAGACGCACCCGCCCTCATGATAGCGTGTGGACTTGCGCTAAGAACTTTTGACGAATATCCATATTAATCACTATGCCGCGTATTAATCTACTTCCTTGGCGTGAAACACTCAAAAAAGAACGTGAACTCCGGTTTTCCATCCTCACGGGAGCTTCCCTAGTGTTGACCGCGCTCATCGTGTTGGCGGTGCACATGTACATGGCGGGGTTGATCAGTTTTCAGCAAGAACGCAATACGTTTATCGAAGCAGAAATTAAACTGGTCGAAGCGCAAATTGAAGAAATTAAACAAGTTGAAGAAGAAAAACGCCGTTTGATTGACCGGATGAATGCGATTCAAGGTTTGGAAACCGGACGACCCAATGTAGTGCATCTGTTTGATGAGGTTGTCAAAACAGTCCCTGACGGCGTATTTTATACGGGCATGAAGCAAGAAGGGGATAAACTCACGTTTAATGGCTTTGCTCAATCTGATGCACGGGTTTCATCATTGATGACCAATATTGAAAAACTGTGTGACGAGGGCGAAGAAAGAAAACGAGCAGAAACAAAGCAGTTCAGTCGCTGTTGGATGAAAGAACCGCGTATTCAAGTCATTCGAGCAGAAGAGCGGGATTCGAGTACCAAGGGCGGGCAAACCGCGAATAAGCGTAGTGTCAGTGCATTTACATTGAACGTGACGCAGGCTGTGCCTCCCAGTGTCGATGACAAACCAAAAAAATAATTTAAATTTGAAAATAAACATTGCGTAGTTTGGAGAACGGTTGACAAACTGACACGAAATCCTGGATAAATACGCAATCAACGGATGAATTCGCATGAAAATGCAAGATTTTAACAATCTCGATCCCCGTAACTTGGGCAATTGGCCGATTCCTGTCAAAGCCGTAGTGATTCTCGCGCTCTGTGCTGCGGGATTGGCGGCGGGCTATTATTTAGACACGCAAAATCAGATGACAGAATTGACGACCTTTCAACAAAAAGAGTTAGAATTGCTCGAAGATTTTAAGAAAAAACAAATGGATGCTGCCCGTTTGCCCAAGTTAAAAGAACAGATGGTTGAAATTCAAGAAAACTTAAAAGAATTACAAAGCCGACTTCCCAATCAAGCGCAAGTGGGCGGTTTAATTACCGATATTTCGCAACAAGCCATCGCCAGCAGTTTAAAATCCGAGCTATTTGAACCTCAAATTGAAAAACAGGGGTCGCTGTATGTCGAAATTCCGATCAAATTAAAACTCAGCGGCAATTATCACTCGTTTGGCAAATTTGTCAGCGGGGTCGCCGCAATGAGTCGGATTGTCACCTTGCACGACGTAGTGATTATAACGAATAGCACCGGACCGGCTAAAGAAGGACAATTGACGATGGATTTGACTGCAAAAATTTATCGTTACTTAGAAGCCAGCGCGGCACCTCCGCCTCCCCCCGCCGGGGTACCGCCAGCAACTCCACCGCCGGCTAAGAAGTAGAAGGAGACACTCATGACGAAATTCAAGTTAATCAGCGTGACTCTTTTCGCCTTGCTACTGACCGCATGTGGTGGAAATATGGACGATTTAACCGCCGAGGTGGAACGAATCAAGGCAAGACGCAACAACCAAGTGGATCCCATTCCTACCTTTGTTGTCGTGCCTAAGTTTTTCTATCCCACCGATGTGGAAAGATTACGTGATCCGTTCAAATCTTTTTTAGAAGAAACCACGGGTAATGCTCGTAATAAAATCACTACCGAATCATTGCAGATGAATTGCCCTCATCCGGACATTTACCGAGTGCGTACCGGATTGGAAAAAATGCCGCTGGATGCGTTGCAGATGGTAGGTATTTTGGAAAATCAAGAAGAGAATAAACCCGTGTCTGTCGAATCAACGGCTGAGAAACCGGCAGAAATCGTGACTCCTCCCCCTAAAGCTGTGGTGGAATTTTGGGGCTTGGTGGCTTCTAAAAGCGATGGCACGATTTATCGAGTCAAAGTAGGTGATTATCTCGGTGATAAGGATGGTAAAATCATCAATATTACCGAGAATCAAATCGAAGTGGTTGAATTACATCCAGATGGGAGCGGGTGTTGGGCTGAAAAAAATGTCAGTCTGGCGTTGTACGAAAATCCAAAACAATAGAATGATCTGAATCAGAATTTATCTTTATTGTTTTTCACATAAGAAGGTATGTCTATGTCTGGCATCACGACATCGGTTTTATCCTGGCTGACGATCAGCCTCTGGTTACTCTCGTTACCGATTCAAGCGGAAACCACCAGTGCGAACCAATTGAATAAAATGAGTTTTACCACCTTACCGGGCAGCCGAGTGCAAGTGAATCTTGATTTCGCACAGCCGGCGGTCAAACCATTGAGTTTTTCTACCGATAATCCGGCACGCATCGCACTTGATTTTCCCGGCACCCGTTTGAATATCGAAAAGAAATCCCAAGTGGTGGGCATTGGCGCATTGCAAGGTTTGAGCGCGGTAGAAACACCAGATCGGGCGCGGGTGGTGCTGAACTTGGTCAACATGGTGCCGTTCAACCTTGAAGTACGCAATACTCGTGTCGTCATTGAACTTGAGGGAATGCCCGCCACTCAGAATGCTTCCGGTTCTGCGATCAACAATGCGTTGAATAACGCCAAATCTTTGCCAACCTCTCCGCCTCCCACAGTTCAAGCCGCTCCCACCCCATCGACCAAGAACATGGCAATGACCAATGTTCCCGACCCGGTTCCCCCAATGGTTGCTGCCCCTCTTCCCGTCGCTGCCAACAGTGGTTATTCCATTCAAAACATTGAATTTAATCGTACTGAAGGCGGGGTGGGGAAATTGACGGTCACTTTGTCGGATCCGTCGATTGTGGTGGATATGAAGGAAGAAGGCAAGGATATTATCTTAGATTTTTTGAACAGTTCCTTGCCAGAAAAATTGGACAGACGGTTGGAAGTGACTGATTTTGGGACACCAATCAGCTTGATTGATACCACCCGGCAAAGCGACGGCTCCGTCCGCATAAAGCTCTCTGTGTCCGAGGATGCCGAACATTTGGCTTATCAATCTGAAAATAAATATGTTTTGGAAGTCAAGCAGTTAAAGGCGGAAGAAAAGAAAGAATTGCAGAAAAAAGACCCGACTTACACTGGTCAAAAAGTTTCATTCAATTTTCAAAAAATCTCGATCCGTGCTGCGTTGTTGTTATTAACAGACTTACCGGGGTCAAATTTAAACTTGGTGGCAAGTGACAATGTGAAGGGCGAAATCACGCTGAAACTCAAAAATGTGCCGTGGGATCAAGCATTAGACCTCATTTTAGAAGCCAATGGCTTGGGCATGAAAAAAATTGGCAACGTGGTGATGGTGGATAGTAAGATCGAGTTGGCAAAGCGTGAGGAAGCGGAATTGAAGGCTCTGCAAACTGTGGAACAACTGTCACCGTTACGCACGGAATATATTCAAATTAACTATCACAAAGCCAAAGATATTTCTGATTTATTGGTGAGTAGGTCTGGTGAAAAAGGATTTTCCTTCCTCTCTGCACGGGGCAGCGTGTCGTTTGATGAAAAAACTAATATGTTGATTTTGCGGGATACCGCCGAGCAATTAATCCAAATTCGTCAATTAGTCACTTCGTTGGATGTGCCAATACGTCAAGTGTTGATTGAATCGAAAGTGGTGATCGCCGATGATAACTTTGGGAAATCGTTGGGGGTCAAATTTGGTTACAGTACCCAGCAAACGATAGGTAATAATTTGGGAGGCGTGGTTTTTGGCGGACAAGTTCCTGGTACAACGCAATTTGGTGGCGGAACGGGTTTTGTGACAGGCGAGGACACAAGTGCGAAAGAAAATTGGTTGGTTAGCTTGCCTGAAACGTTGGGAAGTGCCCAAAATGCGGCTTTGGGATTGGCAATTGGGAAGATTGGGAGCTATTTGTTGCAATTGGAATTGTCCGCGTTACAACAAGAAAGTCGCGGTGAAATTCTTTCTAGCCCGCGTGTGGTGACAGCCAATCAACAGAAAGCAACGATTCTACAAGGGCAACAAGTCCCCTACGTTGGGGTAGCTGCGGTAGGTACACCCGCTCTAGTGCAATTTGTAGATGCGTTACTCAAATTGGAAGTCACCCCCCAAATTACCCCAGATGACCGAATTATCATGGACTTACTGGTGACGAAAGACGACGTAATGCCATCCACTGGGGGACAACCTCCTATCGCAAAGCGTGCAGTGCAAACTCAGGTTTTGGTAGATAATGGCGAAACAGTGGTGTTAGGTGGTGTTTATGAACGCACGTTGAATAATTCGGTGGAACGTGTGCCGTTTTTTGGTGATCTGCCCTTGATTGGTAATTTGTTTAAACGGAATCGTAAAATAGACAATAAATCAGAATTATTGATTTTCGTCACCCCAAAAATTATTAAAGACTCTAAATAACTTCAAAATTAAGAATGTGAAATTAACAAGGCAACTGGGTTAGTTTCACATTGTGCTCAAGGAAACTGAATCAATGCAAATACTAAGATGGCTACTTATCTTTTTGTCGATGAGCCTACTTCATGGGTGTGGCGGAGGCGACACGGGCAGCGTTCTGAGTCCAAGCCAAGGCTCTTCAACCACCACTAATGGCAACACTTCAACCACGCCTCAAACCGCTGATGTTGCTCTCCTTGGGCAGATGATTATCCCAGCGGGTGTGGGACAAATGAATTTAACAGTGGCTACGTTTAAACAAGGTACCACTGAAATTCTACCGAACGTGACAATGGAACTCTCAGTCAATGGTTCGGCAAAATTGAATAAAACTTCAGTAAAAACAGACGCTCGTGGTCAAGCCTCTCTGATAATTACCGACAGTGTGAACGAAAATGTATTGTTGACCTTGCGCGGCGTTGATGGTTATCAAGGCGGATTTACCCGTACTCTGTACTTTGGCGGCACTGTCACAGCGGACGTGATTTCGCAAGGCATTACTCCCGCAGATGGTAAAACCGCAGCTCAAGTGGTCGTCGCAGCGCGTGACAGTAGCGGTGTACCGATTGTCGGCGCGCCGGTCGATTTTTCTTTTCCGAACGATTCTTTTGCCGCAGCAACCAGTGGCGATACCGATGACAAAGGGCAATACATCGGCGCGATTACCAACACTGTGCCACAAAATACTTACGTCACTCCCTTTGCTGGTGGAATGGCAGCACGCACCTTACCGCTCAGTTTTGGCACCAGCACCGTTTCCGTCAAACCCCAATCGCTCGATTTAATCATCAAAAACAACAACGTTCCCGCCGATGGTAAATCGTCCGCGTCAGTTGTGGTCGTGGCGCGTGATTCTGCTGGCGTACCGGTTTCCAATGTCTCGGTCAATATTTCAGTCAATTCAGCCACTGCGGTATTAAGCACCAATGGCAAATCCGGCTCGGTCAACATCGTGGGCAATACGGGAACGGCGGGGAGTTTTGAATTAGGCATCACCAACACCGTTGAAGAAACGATTACCCTAGTGGCAAAAATGTCAGTCACCGATGATGCCGGCAGCACTTCCGTAGTTCAATGTAGTTTGACCTCGGGCAGTTCGACAACGACAACAACGACTTCTGACACTTGCGGCAATACCAGCAATTCAGGCATCGTGTTCAAAAATCCTTCCACCACAACGCCCACCGGTGGCACCGTAATTACCGCAGTCACATTGGATGAGCCAATTAAAAACAATTCCGCCAAACAAGGTGACGATGCTCGCGCCAATGGTGCTGACACGGTGACAGTGGTTGGACGGGTGTTAGGAAAATCAAACAATGATGAAAAAGAAGTTCCTGTCACGGATGTCACGGTAAGCATCCTGCTCAGTGGCGGTTCGGCGGACATGAAAATTTCCAACAGCGGCAAAACTGATGGCAGTGGCTTTTTCACCGTCACATTTACCGATAAAGTGGTGGAAACTTTCTCAATGCGTGCAGTGGTGGGTGGCGTATCTTCTGACAAAACAGAGATTAAATTCACCGCCATTCCAGTTGCCGATCCTACAACCACGACCCGTGTGCCAGTTTTAACTTCGGTCACTTTGTACGCGTCTCCTACGAAACAGTCTGCAAATGATAAGGACGAAATTACACTCACTGCATTGGTGTTAGACGAAACTCGCACGCCCATGAAAGATGTGGATGTGGTTTTAAGTAATGACGGTTCTTTGGTAGCCACTGGCGCAACCATCAGTTCTGGTGGTAAAACAGGTGAAAGTGGGGTGATTTCTTTCAAAGTGAAAAGCAAACAAGTCGGTAAATTCACGGTGAGTGCGGTTGCCAGCGTGGTGAGCGGCGGGGCGTTGAAAACCGTGTCATCAGACGCTAAAGTTTTGGAATTTATCAATCCGATAGTTGATTTAGTTGCCAGTATTCAGTTGGATGTGGCGAATAACAGTCAGAAAATCGGCGATAAGATTAATCTAGTCACCATCGTGCGCGATCAAGCAGGGCGGGCTTTGGCGGGCGTGCCGTTGTTTATTAAATCGGAAGCGGAAGCCATTGCTGAACCAAGTTATGGCTCGACTGGGGCGAATGGACAGTTGAGTTTCACCATGACTTCTTCTAAAGCAAAAAGTTATCTTGTCACCGTTGAAGTCGAAGGCACGCAATCCATTGCTGGCAAAACTTCGGTCAGCCAAATCGTCACCTTTGTGTCCAACACCGGCGTACCCTTGGATGTCAATTTAACGCAACCTACGGTTCTCAATGACAATCAAGTCGTTTCAAGCGACAGTGCCAAGGGGATTGATGTGCGAGTCACTGCACGGGATTCCACCGGCAAAGCGGTCAAGGGCGCGGCAATTTCAGTGATTGTCGATGGTGACTTGGTAGCAACGCCTGCTAACGGAGTTTCTGGGGACAATGGCGTATTTGCCACCAAACTTAATTCCATCAAGTCAGGCACTTACACGGTAGTTTTCATCGTTGATGGTTGCCAAACCGCTGAATGTCGGCGCAGCACCACCGTGCATTTCACCAGCGGCTCACCCTTGGATGTCAATTTGACGCAACCGACGGTACTTAATGACAATCAACCGGCTTCAAGTGACAGTGCTAAGGGCATTGATGTTCGAGTGACGGCGCGGGATTCTACGGGTAAGGCGGTCAAAGGCGCGCCAATTTCTGTGATTGTTGATGGTGAAGTGGTAGCCACGCCCGCCAATGGGTCATCGGGAGACAATGGCGTATTTGCGACCAAGCTCAATTCCACCAAGCCCGGTACTTATACCGTCGTTTTTGTGGTCGATGGTTGTGAAACTGCGGAATGTCGGCGCACCACGACGGTGACTTTCCTCGCGACATCGACGGGTGCAACGGTCAACTTGTTAGAATTACGAGTTGAAAATAACAATCAATTGGCAGATGGCAAGGGCAAGGTGGTGTTAATTGCGACCGCGTATGACAAAAAAGGGGGCTTGGCGTTATCGGGCATTGAAGTTTCTTTTATCCATACCTCACTGACGGCAAAATTGGAAAAAGACAGCGGGACGACTAACGAATTGGGTGAATTTCGCACCACGATCATCGATGATGTGGCGGAAAACTTCCAAGTGACCGCAGTTGTGAAAGGTTCCAGTGCTGCCAATTTACGCGCCACCCAAACCGTCACTTTCTTGCCATTATCAACGCTGCAACCAAAATCTATCGTGTTGAATGCGTTGAGCAATAATCGCCAAGTCAATGAAGAAGTGGAACTGGTGGTCATTGCGCGGGATGCCAATAATTCGCCAATGTCAGGCGTGTCCATTGTGTTTTCAACCTTGACCGGCGATGTGTTGCCAGATGTCTCAAACTCGGCGCGGTTTACTTCGGACATGTCGAAAACTGACACAGATAATACCGGTAGCGTGAAAGTGAAAGTGACCAACAATGAACCCGGTACGTTCAAGGTCAAGGCGACGGTGAAAGGTTCCAGTCTCAGCAGCGAAGTTACGTTGACTTTTAATAAATCCACTACGACTCAAACGCCGGTAGATTCATTGGAATTGTTGACTTCTAGCCCTGAGTTGAAATCCGAAGGCGATGCGAATGGCGTGATTATTACCGCACGAGTGAAAGACAGCAATAACAATCTGTTGGCGGATAAAAAAGTCACGTTTACCGCAAATTCTGGTGCGATTCAAGCGGTGGGTAAGAAAAATGATGCACAAGCGGGCGTAACTTACGATCCAGCGGCGGCGGATGCGGGAGTGACCGATGCGACTGGACAGGCGTATGCGCGCTTAACCACCACCGGCGACCCTGCTAACCGTCAGATTGAAGTGAAAGCCACCAGTGAATCTAAAACAACGGCGATTACTGTCAGCGTGATTGGCACCAAGATTAAAATCACTGGTTCCGATGCTATCGTGATGGGGTCAGAATCTGTATTGAACATCAGTTTGACCGATTCAGCAGACAAGGGCATTGCGGCACAAGTGGAAGTCAGCGCGGATAATGGCAGTTTAATCAATGGCAGTAGCGCGCCGGTCGTCATTTCCACCGATAACAAAGGACTCGCCGAAGTCAAATTAAATGCAGTGAATGCGGGCGCGACCACCGTGACTGTGAAAAAAGTGAAGGATAACAAGCCAAGAGAAGAAGATGCGATTTCCGCCACTTGGACGATCAACGTATCGCAAGATGATTTCACCATCGTCGCCAGTCAAACGCCAGATGCCGATGGTATTTATAACTTGCCCATTTCTGCAACATCAGGGAGCAGTGGATGTTTACCGCCCTACATTGGATGCGAACCACCTCAAGGGGCGATAACGTTCAAAGTGGTATGGAAGAGTGCCGGTCAACCGAAACAAGGCGGCGAAGTGAAACTTTCTACCACGCGTGGCACCGTCACCCCACAAACCGGAGTTACGGATTCCAAAGGAGAATTAACGTTTGCTGTTACTTCAGAAACCGCCGGACCGGGCGTAGTCACTGCAACAACCAGTATCGCCAACGGGCCCTCAAAATCTATT
>DYNO01000120.1 GCA_020721025.1 Thiomargarita sp.
GGTCAGGAGGTTTACGCCATCGCCCGTTTACTTTTTATCACAATGCTCAAAATACATCAAATAAATTATACAATGATCGGTTGGCAAAGTCTAAAATACGAATGAAACACTCATTTTTTAGAGACTTGTTTGAATACTTAGAAAATTTTCAGTGCTTATCATAAACAGTTCAGTATCATAATTTCTGCAACCAAAATAGAAAGAAGAATAACTCATGCTCACAAACACTCCTCCCAATAAAACTCGATTTAAGCAGTTGTTAAGTGAACGATACATTATAGCTGTCTGTATTATATTGGTTATTTTCTTATCATTGTTACGTTTTGGACAACCCGCGAGTATTCATCTTGATCCTTCATGGACAGCAAGTTTAGGCTACGCTTTTGAACATAACTTACAAGCGGGCGTAGATTATGTGTTTACATTTGCCCCATTGGGTTACTATCAGCACCCGAATGCTTCCTATCTACCAAGCCTATTTGGTTGGTTCTTGGTTTGGAAAATCATTATTGCATTTGTAATCGCCCTATTGGTTTATTCTGCTTTCCGTTTGATTCCCAGCAATATTGACAAGTTTTTGTATCTCGTGTTATTTCTTGCTGTCGTCGAATGGCATTTAGAAACAATGTATTTTATTACACTGAGTATCAGCTTCATTTTTGCGACTCGATTGTTAGAAAAGCCAATTCTGACATGGCAAACCTACCTCAGTTTAACTACAATATTTTTGTTTTTCATACTGGTTTCTTTGGGAAAATTTACATTTTTCATGTGGATGGGCGGAGCAATGATTGCCTTGATTTTCATGGCAGCATGGCAGCACTCTTGGCGAGTTGCAGTATTGCTCGGATTAATACATAGTGTTTTATTTACAGTCTGTTGGTTGGCACTGGGACAAGAACTTGTCAATATTCCTGCATTTGTACTGAACTCGCTGGAAATCGCATCGGGTTACAGCGAAGCCATGACAATACTTTATCTTCCAACTCAGTTGTTTTATGCCGCCATGGTTTTTGGAACAACACTCATTTTGATGGCATTAAATTTTTGGGATCGTCCCTTTAAATTAAGTACATTTCTGATTTCCGTGGTCATATTGTTCACCCTATTTTTAGCATTTAAAGGGGCATTTGTACGACAAGGATTGCATATCCTGATTTTCTTTCCAACCGCTCTAGTGATCACCTTTTTGGTCGGCTATGAAGCAGATAAACCCAATGTTATTAGATTCATACAGCGACTTTTGCGATACGCTGTTGTCTCTTTTGCGTTCTACGGAACATTGGTCACCGGTGGTTTTGGTATTCCTTACAGTGCAGAAAATGTTTTAGGGGCATGGAATAAACGACTAATAAACAACACCCACAAATTATTTCATCTTTCTGAAGTCAAGAAAAATTATGAAACTCAATGGCTTGCTTTAAAAAAACAATATGACTTGCCAGAAATAAGAAAGGTGGTGGGACAATCAACGGTGGATATTTTTTCGTGGGAACAGACTGTAATTTTTCTCAATAATTTCAATTGGCATCCACGCCCGGTATTTCAAAGCTACACCGTTTATACCAAGAAACTGATTGAAATTAACAAACATTTTTTCCTGACTCAACCACCTGAGTTTGTTATTTTGAAGTTACAAGCGATAGATTCCCAATTTCCACTGGCAAATGACGCAGATTCTTACAAAATTTTGCTGCAACAATATCAACCGGTATTAGAAGAAAAAGGTTATTTGTTGTTGAAACATAGCCCTCATCCGCAACAAGATTCGTCTGATCAACAGGTTGTATTGCAGAAAAATATTCAAGAAGGTGAGTGGTTAGAGATAGGTCAATTCACGCAACAACCGCTGTTACTGACCTTGAACATTCATAAATCTTGGTTAGGGAAAGTTTGGGTTTTATTGTATCGTCTGCCCGAAATTCATTTAGAAACTCGGACAACAACAGGAGTTGTTTTGAAACATCGCCTTATTCCCAAAATGGCTGAAACTGGATTTATGTATAATCCATTGATTTTAACGCAGAAAGATTTTACAGATTGGTATGCCCATCAACCATTGCAACAAGTTCAAGCCTTGCGTATCGTGATTCATCCCACATGGATACAGCGATTGTTTTATCCTGAGTTTGAGGCAAAATTAACGGAGTTTTGAACAGTTTATTAATTTTGTTGTGTCATTAATGGACATGGAAGTTCTTTAAAGTGTGGTAGTACCATCGTGCTAAAGTTAAGTGATCAGTTAAATCTGTTGTTTATTCCAAAAAAACATGGCTTGTAGGGTACTACCTAAAAAATCTGAGGGGTTGGAACTCAATTTAATTGTTTGAAATCTAAAAAGTTAAAAGTTGCATAGTTTAAATTTCATTGCAAATGTGAGATAAAACTGATGATTATACTTAAACTATGTAACTCATAGAAGATTTCACTTTTTCTCACTCCGCTCAAAATACATCAAATAAATTATACAATAACCAGTTCGCGAAGTCTAAATTCGTTCCTCTCGTTTCCAGTTTCTCGTCTTCTTCAAAAAATTTAACCTGATGGAAAAAATAGCATGTCACAGGCACAGCACGCGCTCTCAACCTCTTCTCCGTTATTTACCAATGAAAAATCTAATTGTGGCTTCGGTTTAACCGCACAGATGGATGGTCTTCCCAGTCATGCGTTAGTACGCACTGCAATTACCTCTTTAACTCGCTTGACGCATCGGGGCGCGATTGCCGCGGATGGAAAAACTGGGGATGGCTGTGGCATTTTGCTGAAAAAACCTGATAGCTATTTTCAAGCCATTGCACAAGAATTACATTTCACGTTACAACCTTTGTATGCAGTGGGTATGGTTTTTTTGCACCCTGATCAGCAATTAGCCCAAGTTGCGCGACAGGAACTAGAAAATCAATTAATTGCACAACAGTTATCGCTTGCGGGTTGGCGAGACGTACCTACCAACTGTGAAGCCTGTGGCGAAGAAGCCTTGCTCACTCAGCCCCATATCATGCAAATTTTCGTCAACGCGTCTGCGGACATGGATGAAGATACGTTTGAACGGCGGTTATTTATCGCGCGGCGCAAGACTGAAAACCTTATTGCATCGCATGGTAACGACAGTTTTTTCTACGTGCCCACGTTATCGAGTCGCATCATTGCTTACAAAGGGTTAGTGATGCCCGACCGTTTGCCGATATTTTATCCCGATTTGCAAGATGAGCGGTTTGAGTCGTCCTTATGCGTGTATCATCAACGCTTTTCGACCAATACATTGCCCCAATGGCGGTTATCGCATCCGTATCGTTACCTAGCGCACAATGGCGAAATTAACACCATTCAGGGCAATAGAAACTGGGCAATCACCCACGCGCATAAATTCGTCACGCCCAACTTGCCTAACTTATTGGAATTGCAACCGTTGGTGTCACAATCCGGTTCAGATTCCTCCAGTTTAGACAACATGTTTGAAGTATTGATGATGGGCGGTATGGATTTATTTCGCTCGATTCGCCTGCTGATTCCTCCCGCATGGCAAAACGTGCAGACGATGGACACCCATTTGCGCGCCTTCTATGAATACAATGCGATACACATGGAACCGTGGGATGGTCCCGCCGGCATCGTGTTGACTGACGGACGCTATGCCGCGTGTATTTTGGACAGAAATGGTTTACGTCCAGCACGTTACGTCATTACCAAGGATCGTACCATCACGCTTGCCTCGGAAATGGGCGTGTCTGATTACAATACCGCAGATGTGGAAAGAAAAGGGCGGTTAAAGCCGGGCGAAATGTTGGCAATTGATACCCAAACCGGCAAAGTTCTATTGTCCGAAGACATTGACGAAATGCTGAAAAGCCGTCGTCCTTATCGCCAATGGTTGAAAGAACACGCTATTTATTTGGAAGATGATTTGAGCAGCGCGCCACAATGGTTGACTCCAGAAATTCCCGCTGAACAACTCGGAACGTATCAAAAACTGTATCAAATCAGTTTGGAAGAGCGCGAACAATTTTTGCGGGTACTCGCGGAAGGCGCGCAGGAAGTCACCGCGTCAATGGGAGATGACACGCCACTTGCAGTTTTATCGACTCACACCCGTTCGCTATACGACTATTTTCGCCAACAATTTGCCCAAGTCACCAATCCACCGATTGACCCAATTCGGGAAAAAATCGTGATGTCCTTGCGTACCTGTTTTGGGCGGGAAAAGAATTTATTTGAAGAAAAAGCCGATCATGCCGCACGGTTAGAAGTGACTTCGCCGGTGTTATCGCACTACAAATTTCATCAATTGCTATCGCTCGACAATCCTGATTATGCCCATGAAATCATCAATCTGAATTATCCCGCTACCCAAGATTTACGCACAGCAATTGCCGATATTTGTGACAAAGCTGCCGCGGCGATTAAATCGGGTAAGGTGTTGTTAATTCTCACTGATCGAGCCATTCGAGCTGATCATATTCCCATTCATGCGTTGTTGGCAACCGGTGCGGTGCATCATCGTTTGGTTCAAGAAGGAATGCGTTGTAATTCCAATCTTATTGTGGAAACCGGCACCGCGCGTAATCCTCATCATTTCGCAACCTTGTTAGGTTACGGAGCGACTGCGGTTTATCCGTATTTGGCGTATGAATCGGTGCTGAATATCATTGATCTTCAAACTCTTGGCGAACCTGAAGCCCAAATCTTGAAAAAACGTCAAGCGGCATTGGAAAGCTATCAGGGCGCGGTGAACAAGGGTTTATACAAAATCATCTCCAAAATGGGAATTTCCACCATAAGCAGTTATCGTGGCGCGCAATTGTTTGAAGCCGTTGGTTTGCATGAAGAAGTGATCAAACTGTGTTTTCATGGCACAACCTGTCGGATTCAAGGGGCGGATTTTGGCGCGTTGGAAGAAGAACAACGTAAATTGCAACACTTGGCATGGAATCAACAAAAAACTCTGAACACGGGCGGGTTGTTTAAATACATTCACGGTGGCGAATATCACGCCTACAATCCGGACGTGGTGCAAACCCTGCAAGTGGCAGTGAAAACCAGCGATTATGAAAAATATAAAGAATTCGCTGAGTTAGTCAATACCCGTCCGGTGACTGCGCTGCGTGACATGTTGAAATTGCGTGATGGCGTGACTCCGATTTCAGTCGAAGACGTTGAACCGATTGCGAATATTCTCAAGCGATTTGACAGCGCGGCGATGTCGTTGGGGGCATTGTCTCCTGAAGCCCATGAAGCCCTTGCCATTGCGATGAATCGGTTGGGGGCGCGTTCCAATTCTGGGGAAGGTGGCGAAGACCCAGCGCGTTATGGCACTGAAAAAATGTCTAAAATCAAGCAAGTGGCTTCTGGACGGTTTGGCGTGACTCCGCATTATTTGGTGAATGCCGAAGTGTTGCAGATTAAAATTGCACAAGGGGCAAAACCGGGCGAAGGTGGACAACTTCCCGGTGCTAAAGTGACTGGATTGATTGCGAAATTGCGTTATTCTGTGCCGGGCGTGATGTTAATTTCCCCGCCACCACATCATGATATTTACTCCATTGAAGATTTGGCACAATTGATTTTCGATCTCAAACAAATCAATCCCCAAGCCCTTGTTTCTGTAAAATTAGTTGCCGAAGCTGGGGTTGGCACCATTGCCGCGGGAGTCGCGAAAGCCTACGCGGATTTAATCACCATTGCCGGTCACGACGGTGGCACTGGGGCAAGTCCGTTAAGCTCGATCAAATACGCCGGCAGCCCGTGGGAATTGGGATTGACCGAAGCCCATCAAATCTTACGCGCCAATAACTTACGTGACAAAGTGCGTCTGCAAGCCGATGGGGGATTAAAAACCGGACTCGACATTGTGAAAGCTGCAATTTTGGGGGCGGAAAGTTTTGGATTTGGCACTGCGCCGATGGTGGCTTTGGGTTGCAAATATTTACGCATTTGTCATCTGAATAATTGTGCGACGGGTCTCGCCACGCAACATAACGTGTTACGCCAACAACATTTTATCGGTTTGCCCGAAATGGTGATGAATTACTTCACCTTTGTAGCGCAAGAAACGCGGGAATGGATGGCAAAATTGGGAGTACGCCAACTCACGGATTTAATTGGACGCACTGATTTGCTCGAACCGATTGAAGGCATCACTCGAAAACAGCAAGGTTTGGATTTAGAACCCATTTTGAGCGATTGGGGTGTGGCAGAAAACAAACCGCGTTTTTGCATTGAACCCTCGAATCAACCGTTTGATAAAGGTGAATTGGCAGAGCGCATGGTGTTGGATACCCTGCCCGCGATTGAAGCAAAAGCTGGCGGGGAATTTTCCTACGATATTCGCAATGTCAACCGTTCCATCGGCGCGCGGGTTTCTGGTGAAATTGCCAAACGTTACGGTAACTTAGGGATGTGTTCTGCGCCACTCAACATTCGTTTGAAAGGCACTGCGGGACAAAGTTTTGGGGTGTGGAATGCGGGCGGTCTGCACTTGAATTTAGAAGGCGATGCCAATGATTATGTTGGAAAAGGCATGGCAGGGGGCAAAATTGTGATTTACCCTCCTCGTGATGCGACTTATGCCAGTCATCAAAATATTATCATGGGAAACACTTGCTTATATGGCGCGACCGGTGGAACGTTGTACGCGGCGGGTATTGCGGGCGAACGGTTTGGCGTGCGTAATTCTGGGGCGCGGGCGGTGGTGGAAGGCATTGGCGATCACGGTTGCGAATACATGACCGGCGGTATTGTCACGGTATTGGGGGAAACCGGCATGAATTTTGGCGCGGGTATGACCGGCGGATTTGCCTTTGTGTTGGATCAAAACAATTCGTTTGTCGATAAGTATAATCATGAATTAATTGATATTCATCGCCTGACTTTGGAAAACATGCAAGCCCATGCGAACTTTTTACGGGACACGATTGAAGATTTTACCCAAGAAACTGGCAGCGCGTGGGGACGGGAAATTCTTGACAACTTCGGCGATTATCTCGGCAAATTCTGGCTGGTCACGCCTAAAACCGCAGAAATCACTACGATGTTGGATGGTCTGGTGAAAGACGCAGCGTAATTTTTTGTAATTCATAAAAATCGGGAAGGGAGTCTCGATTTTAGGTTAATTAATCTACGATTGGGAATCTGTAACATGGAAAACGAATATGACGCTCGCATTAAAATCAATGAATTACTTCAACAAGCAGACTGGCGATTTTCTGATACAACTCTGGGTAAAAGAAATGTTCTTGAAGAAAAATCAATATCAACGGATTATAAAAAACGTCCAGATTACAAATTGTTAGATGATACAGGAAAAGAAATTGCGGTGCTCGAAGCGAAACGTCCACAAAAAAGTCCTCTTGATGGCAAGGAACAAGCCCGTGACTACGCTCAACGCTTAAATGCTCGTTTTGTGATTCTTTCCAATGGAGAAGAGCATTACTTGTGGGACATTGAATGCGGACATCCAACCAGTATTTATGATTTTCCCAGCGCGTACACTCTGACCTATTGGAAAGAGTTTTTTCAACCGCATTACCGCCGGCTTGCAGATGAGATCGTTGAAGAAGATTACATTATCCAATCGCAACAGCCTCATTTTAAAACTGATCCCAAATATCTCGATCCTGCCACTCGTGATGAATATCTTAACGAAAATGATTTAAAATTGCTTCGTCTCTATCAAGTGCGTGCTATTCATGCCTTACAAAAGAACGCCAGAAATCAACAGACTCGCTTTTTATTTGAAATGGCAACCGGTACGGGTAAAACTTTGATTGCTGCTGCGGTAATTAAACTTTTTTTACGCACAGGCAATGCAAAACGAGTGTTATTTCTGGTAGATCGTATTGAATTAGAACACCAAGCCAGAGATGGTTTTAAGGATTATCTAAAAAAGGATTTTCACGTTGTCATTTACAAAGAAAATCGAAAAGAGTGGCAGAATGCTGAGATCGTGGTGACAACGGTACAAAGTTTGGTCAAAGAACGACGTTATCTAGCTATTTTCAAGCCCAATGATTTCGATTTGGTGATTTCTGATGAAGCGCATCGCAGCATTAATGGAGAAGCACGCAAGGTTTTTGAATATTTTATCGGCTTTAAATTGGGTTTAACCGCCACGCCGAAGGATTATTTAAAACATGCTGTCGCAAATCCAAATGACCCGCGTGAATGGGAACGACGTTTATTATTAGATACTTATCGAATCTTTGGTTGTAATCAAGGTGAACCTACTTTTCGTTATACCCTGTTAGATGGAGTACGGGAAAAGGTGTTAATCAATCCGTTGGCAATTGACGCACGCACCGACATCACTACGCAATTACTCAGTGAACAAGGGTATGCCGTTATTTTGCCGGATGAGGCAGTTGAAGAGGCTTTTACCGGGCGAGATTTTGAAAAGCGGTTGTTTAATCAAGCAACTAATGAGAGCTTTTGTGAAGTTTTCTTGAAAAATGCGCTTCGTGATCCGATTTCTGGTGAAATTGGCAAAAGTTTGATTTTTTGTGTCAGTCAAGATCATGCTCAGAAAATTGCTGATATCTTGAACAAAATAGCTTCTGGACGGTTTCCAAATCAATATCAATCCTCCAATTTTGCCATGCAAGTGACTTCAGATATTCCGGGGGCGGCTCAGTTTGCGGCTGATTTCAAGAATGACAAGTTGAATTGCAAGTCTAAATTTTTGGAGGGCTATGAAACTTCAAAAACCCGCGTCTGTGTCACGGTGGCAATGATGACAACGGGTTACGATTGTCCAGATTTGTTAAATATTTGTTTCATGCGTCCAATTTTCAGCCCGACAGATTTTGTACAGATGAAGGGGCGCGGCACGCGCAAATTTACTTTTAACTGCAAAGATGGTGAGAAAAAAGGACTTACCGTTAAAAAAGAGCGGTTTCATCTATTTGATTTCTTTGCAAATTGTGAATATTTCGAGGAAAAGTTTAATTACGATCAAGTGTTAAAATTGCCAAAACCAACCGATAAAACTGGAGCAGCGGGTGCAGTCGGTGAAAGTGGAGTTTTTGCAGATGATGCGGAAGGTATAAATTCTGGAAAAATCATTATCTTGCATCAAGACGATCCATTGAAAAGTTTGCAAACGACCGTGATCGGTTCGGAAGGCATGAAGATTGATCGTCAATTGTTTCAGCAAGCTCGTCAAGTGATTGTGGCAGATGCAGAAATTAAAAATGCGGTGGCTCATCGACAGTGGGATGATGCTGTTCAGGCGATGCGGGATAAATATGAAGATAAGCCAAATTTGTTTTTAACTTTAGATAAAATTCGGCGCAGTGAGGGGCTGGATCGGCGAATTACGTGGCGCGAGGTGTTAGAACGGGTTTTCGGCGTGACTCAGGCGGATCGGTTCTTGACCAAGTTGGAAAAATTGGAGGCGGATATTGAGCCGTTTTTTGTTCACCATGCCCCAGACCCGGCTTTAATCCCAGTGATTCATGATTTTATGAAACTGTATTTGACCGATGAGCGATTCCGCAGCATTATCAATCATAGAGATTTCGGTAAATTACATGCTTACTCCGGCTTTTCAATGGAAAATTTGAAGCAATTGGGTCGCTATCGTGAGACAATCGTGGAATACATTAAGACAAATATCTCGCTTAACAGCTATTTGGATTAGGTATCGTGGATAAAACAATAGTTCAGATCAACTGGAAATTCTAAAATTTTGTAAATTCTGATCCAGATAAAAAGTGATACACTTAACTATCAATCATTCCGAGACTTGCAATATGATAACCAAAGAATTGCTTAAAACAGAGATTGAGCAACTGGATACAAAGTATTTGGAATTACTGCATCAAATGATTCAACCGCTCAAATCTCAAACAATGCCTCCGCAATCGTTAGGATTATTAGAAAAACTCAGTGCTGTTAAAATTGTTGCTCCTCCTGATTTTTCAGAGAACTTTGAGGCGTATCTCAATGGGGAAAAGGATTTCTGACTCGATTTTTATTGACACCAGTTTTATCATCGGCTTGATTAATGAACGCGATACTTATCACATTCATGCTCATCATCTGGTTAAACAATATCATGGGCAATTATTCACTACAACAGATGCTGTATTGCTTGAAGTAGGCAATGGATTGGCAAAACGTTTTAAATCACAGGGTGTCGAAATCATACACCATTTTTTAAATTCCCCAGATACAACTGTTGTGCCGCTCACGCCTATTTTATTTAAAGATGCTTTAGTGTTACGTCCTGTTACCATAAC
>DYNO01000121.1 GCA_020721025.1 Thiomargarita sp.
CACTGATAATCATTCTCATTATCATTGTTAATGATTGTCAATGGTTTAGAAGCTGTTGTTGTCCATCCGCCATTTAGCTAACTCTTGACGGTAAACTATGCTAGACCCTAAGATTGATATCATTCAATTACATAATTTTAGAGGAATTCGCCGACTAGACATTGATTTGGACAATATTACTATTTTTGTTGGGAATAATGGAGCTGGGAAGTCCACTATTTTGGATGCTATTGCAATATTGCTTTCGTGGGTTATTGCGCGAGTCCGTCACACGGGGGCATCAGGGCGACTTATTCAAGAGATTGATATCCATAATCAAGCAAAATATTCTCTTTTGAAGTTACAATTGGGCAGTGCAAAAAACAGGGATGAAATTGTACAGTGGCAATTGGTGAAAGGAAGAGCCGGTGCACCTAAACCGATGGAAAGTTCTGAACTTCAAAATGTTTCCCTTTATGCTAAAGCGATACAAAACAATCTTGAGCAAGATCAAACATTGCCCACATTTGTTTATTATCCGGTAAATCGAGCCGTATTGGATATTCCTTTGCAGATTCGTACCAAACATTTTTTTGATAACCCGCTGGAAGCTCACGCGGATGCTCTGACCTCTGGTGTCAATTTTCGCCATTTTTTTGAATGGTTTCGTCATCGGGAGGACTTTGAGAATGAGCGTAAACTAGAACAACTAGAACAAGATACAACTATTTTTATTGACAAACAACTCGATGCAGTTAGACAAGCATTACAACATTTTTTACCTGATTTGGCAGAATTTAAAGTGCGACGAATTCCACTACGTTTATCTGTAAAAAAGCGGGGGATTGAAATTCAGGTTGATCAATTATCTGATGGTGAAAAATGTTTAATTGCGATGATTGGAGATTTAGCTCGACGTTTGGCTATCGCAAATCCACAGGCGAACGAACCATTGAAAGGTTTTGGTGTGGTGTTAATTGATGAAATTGAACTGCATTTGCATCCTGCATGGCAACGAAATTTGATTCGTCAACTCGCTCAAACTTTTCCAAATTGTCAATTTCTTCTTTCCACTCATTCTCCACAAATATTAGGGGAGGTATCGGGAAAAAATGTGCGATTGCTACACAGTAAAGAAGGTGAAGTGACATGTAGCACGCCCGATCAAGCCTTGGGACTGGATTCATCTGAAATCATTGAAGAATTGATGAATGCGACAAAACGGGATTTGGATACTACAAAAGATTTAAGCTCTATTTTTAATCTCATTGATGAGGAAAATTTCATCCTTGCAAGACAAGAAATAAGCCGACTTAAAATGAGATTAAATGGTTCCATTCCTGAGATAGTGCGTGCTGAGGCATTGATTGCTATGCTTGACAGAGATTTTGTTGAATAGGCTTTTTATGATAAAGATCGTTAAAAAACCGGAGCCTGCTTTATTGGCGCAGTACAGGATTCATCCAGAAAATTCAGGATATGATGGATTACCCCAAGATGCGAAGAACGCGGTGCGTCAACAACTTCTCGATGAACAAGGTTATTTGTGCGCCTATTGTATGCAACGTCTTGAGAATGATCCACTAAAAACCAAGATTGAACACTGGCATTGTCAAGAAAAATATCGTAATGAACAGTTAGATTATAAAAATATGCTCGTGGTCTGCAAAGGAAATGAAGGACAACCACCAGAGAATCAACATTGTGATACCAAAAAGGGTTCTCAAGAATTGCACTATAATCCTTCTGAGAAAACACATTACCCAGTCTTTGAAGAACACATTACTTATAGTGGTGATGGTACAATCAAATCAACTGAACCTGCGTTAGAAACAGATTTGGAAGTGTTAAATTTGAATTACTCGCGTTTGAAAACCAATCGAAAAGAAGTATTAACTGCACTGTTAAAAGTTTTGAGCAAGGAACCAGGAAAACGTACTCCATCTGAAATTCAACAGCTTTTAGCCAATTGGCAACAAAAAGATAAAGTGGGGGCATACAAAGAATATTGTGGTATCGCATGTTATTATTTGAACAAAAAACTTAAATCAATACGGTAAATCTGAAGTATTTCTATTATCTGATGGGTAGAAACTCGTTTGGCACAAGCAACTTTGGTAGAATTAGAACAATGGAGTTTGCAACTCTTTGATGCAACTCGTTTAGAAGATATTTTCAAAACCTAAGAACTGACCTTAATCTATGTCCACTTCATCAACTGCTTTTTTTAGTATCTTAAAACGCGATTTAATCTTGGCGTATCGTCATCGCTCGGAGTTAATTAACCCGTTGTTATTCTTCATCATCGTCGTCAGTTTGTTCCCGTTAGCCATCAGTCCAGAATCAAAAGAATTGCGAATGATCGCACCGGGAGTCATTTGGGTCGCCGCCTTGTTAGCTGCCATGTTATCACTCGACAATTTATTCCGTTCAGATTTTGAGGATGGTTCATTAGAACAACTGGCATTAACAACTCACGCCTTGCCCTTGTTAGTTTTAGCAAAAGTGTGTGCTCATTGGTTAGTGACCGGATTACCCTTGATTTTACTCGCGCCGCTGTTGGGTGTATTATTATTTCTGCCCGCCGAATCCATGCTGACCTTGGTGCTTACTTTAACGTTAGGCACGCCTATTTTAAGTTTAGTCGGGGCAATTGGCGTAGCACTCACTGTTGGGTTACGACGCGGCGGAATTTTGCTATCATTATTGGTACTCCCGCTCTACATTCCTGTGTTAATTTTCGCTTCCAATGCAGTTACCGTTGCCGGGAGTGGTTTTCCAGTCGCGGGACAACTCTATTTCTTAGCTGCATTATTAACATTATCATTGACACTTTCACCCTTTGCAACTGCTGCGGCATTACGGATTAGTTTAAGTTAATGGGTAGATTTTTCTCAATACTTTCAAATGGTCATGATAAATTTTCTACCAACTGCATTTTAACCACCATTTTCTGTGAAATGAAAAATATTTACAAAACTCTGTGATTCAAAAAGAGACATTGAACTAGGCACCTTATCAGCATTATTTTTAACTCATTGATAAGGCAGGTGTTTATTCCTCAGAGTTCTATCATGGTAAGTACACACAACTCACGTTTAGTCCAAGTTGCCCATACCTTTGATTTAGCAAAGTGGATGGAGCATATTTGCGCACAATGCACACCTCAAGAGCGCGATCAGATCAGTCGTGCTTGTCATCTTGCCACGCAACTGCATGAAAACCAATATCATTCATCAGGAGACCCACGGCTATTCCATGTCATTCGTGTCGCTGATATTCTGGTTGAATTAGGCATGGATATTGACGTACTGGTTGCCGCGATTTTACACGAAACCATTGTTGATTCTCCCAAAGTAACCCTAGAATATATCGAACAGCATTTCGGGAGCACCGTTGCAAAATTGATTGCTGGGGTGAATAAAATGCGCTTGATTGAAGAGATTAACGATGAAGTGGTCAAACGTCCAGATAAAGATTCGGGACGGCAAAATGAAGCCCTGCGTAAAATGTTGTTGGCAATGGCAGAAGATGTGCGGGTGATTCTGATCAAATTGGCAGACCGCCTTGACAAAATGCGTACTTTACAACGAGTTCCCGAAGAACGCAGCAAACGGATTGCACGCCAAACGTTAGATATTTTCGCACCGCTGGCGAATCGCCTAGGGATTGGACAGATTAAATGGGAATTAGAAGATTTATCGCTCCGTTATTTAGAACCGGAAACTTATCAACAGATGGCGCATTTTCTGGACGAACGCCGCATCAATCGCGAACATTTCATCCAAAAAATCGTCAACGTACTCAAAGAATCGCTCCAACATTTGGGATTACACACCGCGGAAGTGACGGGCAGACCCAAACACATCTACAGTATTTGGCGCAAAATGCAACGTAAGAATTTGGATTTTGAACAAATTTACGACGTGCGTGCGGTGCGAGTTCTGGTAGATACATTGGAACAATGTTATTTAACCTTGGGAACGGTACATAATCGGTGGAAACCCATTCCCAGCGAATTCGATGATTACATTGCCAATCCCAAAATCAACGGCTATCAATCGTTACACACTGCAGTATTAGGACCGGATCAGAAAATTTTTGAAGTGCAAATTCGCACATTTCAAATGCACCATCAAGCAGAATTGGGAGTCGCAGCCCATTGGCGATACAAAGAAGAACATGCACAACAACACGAAGATTTAGATCAAAAGGTTGCATGGCTGCGCCAATTACTGAAAAAGGAGGATGGCAATGAATACAGCAACTTCATCGATCAATTCAAGTCGGATATGTCGGAAGAGCGAGTTTATGTCATGTCACCGCGGGGAAAAATCATTGATTTGCCTTATGGATCAACGCCTTTGGATTTCGCTTATGCGATACATACCGATTTAGGACATCGTTGTCGTGGGGCAAAAGTCAATGGTAAAATCGTACCGCTGACCTATCAATTGAAAACGGGAACGCAGATTGAGATTCTACTCACCCAAGAGCCGCGTCCCAGCCGCGATTGGATTAATCCCAACTTTCATTATCTTAAAACCACGCGCGCCATCAACAAAGTCAAACAATGGCTCAAACGTCAAGACACCCAGCAGCATCTGATTGAAGGACGGGCATTATTAGAGCGCGAATTGCGACGATTAAATGTGCTCGATGTAAGTCAGGAAGAGATCGCCAAACATTTGGGATTTTCTTCATTACTCAATTGTTTAGCGTCGATAGGCAGTGGCGACACCACAATGACTCAAATTGCTCAAGTGGTCGAAGCAAAACTGTTTCCCAAGAAAGAATCGTTTAAACCGATCATTACTGAACGAAAAATCAATGGACAGAGTCACTTACATCTCAAAGGGGTGGGCGATACGGTTGTGAACATGGCGCGCTGTTGTCACCCTGTCCCCAATGATCCCATCATTGCCTATCTTACTAAGGCACGCGGGGTTGTGGTGCATCGCAGTGACTGTTCCCATGCACAACGTTGGCAAAATGAGGAGCATGAACGGTTGCTCGAAGTGGAATGGGCGGCAGCCAGAGAACCGCAAGTATATCCGATCAATATTTTGGTGGAAGCCTTTGATCGTACTGGATTATTAAAAGATGTGACGGGGGCAATTCATGGTGAAAAAGTCAATATTATTGCCAGCAACACTTCCACCAACAAAAGCAACAACAATGTTATCATGTTATTTACCATTGAAGTTGCCAATTCTGAACAATTTAGTCGCGTTTTGGCACGGGTGGATGAAGTGCACAATGTACTGAGTATATCACGCAAGGGCTAGTTTTTTAACCAAATTTTCCTAATTGGTTTCATTTAAAATTACTTCCCGATGCAACAAATTAGGATGAACTCAGTCATGTTCGACTTTTTTATTTCAATTGGTTACTTTTATTGAATATCGTTTCATCGCGAAGAATATTTCAATATGTGATGATAATTAAAATCAATGGGTTGGAAAAAGCCGAGCATGACATAATGATGATAAAAATATCCGAACCATCATCAATAACCGATTCAACTTCAAACAGTTGTCGCGTGCAAACGTGCCAACAACAAAGATTCCACTTGTGCCAACGCTTGACGAATTGTTTCTGGATTTTGTGGATCCGGATCAGTCATTTCAACAGGTAACGCATTTTTTAACTGACGGAACTGATTGCTCAATTCTTGCAGTGTCTGTGCGTCTTGTGGCAATGTGTGCAAAGCCCCAACCAATTCTTTCAACGGGCCCTCAGGATGATGACGAATTTTGCGTGACGGTTGGGTTTGCAATAACACTTTTTCAACCCATACCAGCCCCTCGCCATTTTCCATGACAACAGAACGTAACTCATTAATCCAACGTAGATTTTGCCGCTGCAACTCCGCATGAATCATACTATTGCCGGTAAGTACAAAACGTAACGCCAAGGGTCGATTTTCTGCTTGTTGCATCATCACTTGCACCAGATCACGCGTTCTATCCAAAATTGCATCTATTTCAATCACATCACTCACATCAATGGTGCACATTTCCCAACGCATCACATCGAGAGAATAAAATGTAAAATCAATAACTTGCTGTCCGGCAACTGTCACCAAATAACAACCTTTTGCCCCCGTTTCTCGACTGTGCCGTCCTTGTAAATTACCGGGAAAAACCACATAAGGCTGTTGCGCGACCACATCACGATGATGCACATGACCTAATGCCCAATAATCATAGCCTTGCATTATCAAATTCGCCAATGAACACGGAGCATAGGGGGCATGACCTTCTCGTCCATTCAATGCGGTATGTAGCACGCCAATATTGAAAAATTGAGGCACTGCAACAGGATAGCGCGCACTTAAATCATCGGTCACTGCTTTAGTCGCAAAACTCTGTCCATGAATTGCAACCCCTTGGTTTTCCAAAAAATAAGTTTGCGGCTCCCGACTGGCAAAAAGTCGAACATTGTCAGGTAATCGCAATTGTCGCGTCATCACATTTTCAGCATCATGATTGCCATAGACAATAAATACTTGAATTTGTTGATCACGCAACCGAACCATCTGTTGATTGAAAAACAGCCCGGTGTTGTAATCTTTCCAATCACCGTCATACAAATCACCGGAAAAAATAACAAAATCAACCTGTTCTCGACATGCCAAATCGACCAAGTTGATCAACGCACGGCGGGTTGCAGTCTGCATTTGTGCTAGGGGCGCGCCCTCGTAGCGGACTAATCCACACAAGGGGCTGTCTAAATGGACATCGGCGGCGTGAATAAATTTCATAAGATTCTCAATTACTTCTGTTTCCATTCCCCCTTGGGCGTTTGATACCACCAACCTTTTTGCGCGCGGTCAATCCAGCGTTTTGCGAAAGTTTTTTGAATATTGCCCGCCCATTCTGGATGACTATTGGCAGTGGCGATTTCACGATATAAATTTTGTCTGTCGCTATTTTCTCCTTGAATCAACTTGTTAACCTGCGCGCGGGCATTCAACGGAACGAGACTGGGATCACGCAATTCCACCAAACCATCATTGGTTAAGCCCACAGCACCGCTGGCATAATGGGCACTTAACTGCTTGAATCGTTTCGCTAAACTGCTTTGTAACGCTTCAATATCGGGGCTGGAAATATCCAAATCTGCTTCTGCGGCGTGGGCGGGAGAAATAAACCAGTTTTCCACCGCCATCATCCAAGGCATTGAAAAAACTTGAGAAGTATTGGCAGGTTTCGCCGCGGGCGTTTTTTGATTCGAGTCAGGTTTGTTAGGGGATTCTTCAGTTTTTTTATCTTCTCCCCATACTTTATCAATAATTTGATCCGCTGCTTTCTCAGCCGCCGCTGCCGGAAAATAGACATTAATTGTTACACAGGCTGTCATAAAAAATCCCAGCACTAGAACCAGTGGAAAACGCGTAAAGGACATGAGACTTACTCCTGAAAATGGATGGTATCAAATGAGTGAAAATAGTTCAATTGCTTGATTTTAGACAAGATTATCTAAAACGTTTCATCCAAAAAATCATTGGTTTTTCCGAAGGTTTCGCTTCGTCAATTTCTTTCCACGTAAATGCTGTATGCAATTCCGCCCGTTTTTGATAACCGCGTTTGTACCAAAATTTATCTAGGGACACATAATCAATCGGACGGCGTGGGTGAATGAGAGGGCGTTCCACCGCGCAGAATACTGCATAGTTTGCATTATTACTACGGGCATAGGCTTCCCGTTCTTCAAAAAATTTTACCCCAATTCCTTGCCCTCGATATTGTTGTTGCAGCACGGATTCGCCAAGATAAAAGATTTGTTCCAGAGGAATATTTTGGGCGAGAAACGGACGTTGCACTTCTTCTGACGCACGATACAAGGGCATTGCCGTCGCCGCGCCAACCACTTTATCATCATCGAAAGCAATGACAATGAAGCTGTCTGGGGATGCCGCGTAATTTTGCAAGTAATTGTTTTCATAGGTTTCATCGCCATCATACAGATACGGATAATCACGAAATATTTCAATACGCAAGCGAGCTAAATCAGCAATGTACGGTTGAATCGCCTCACCACTCAGACTTTTAATATATAGGGGCATCGGTTGTCCTCAGAGATTTGATAAAGAGAATGACGTGTCAATTTTACCAAAATTCGAGTCACATCAATTGAATGTACAACAGTTTTTGACGTAGAATTTCTGTCAAACGCAACTAAGTGATTGTTATGAAAACATTGTTGTTCAGATTAATCGACTATCGCACAACTTTTTGAAATTATTTGTATTTATCGCAGAAACACGGTAGCATGATTTGTTATCAAGAAGAATTCAGTTATTTTCTAAGCTATTGATTTCAATTATAATAAAATATTGGAGCAACCCGCATTACAGAATTATATTGAATAAAAACATTTTGTTGAAATAAAAAGTTAAGTATCATCTGAATTGTATTCATCTGCAACATAACAAAACACGTAGATGATAAAATATTCTTAGTGATTGCGCGTTGATAATAGAGAATATATTTGGAAAACAATGTATTAGCTATTAGAAACTCCGATAACTTGCCTAAGAAATAATCATTGTAACTTATTGTATTCACGATAACTATTTTTGTCAATGTGTAACTTCCATGGTCGTCGATTTCGAGAATGTTTTCAAATCAGGGAAATTTGGTGAATTATGATCGCTCATCTACACGGTATTTTAATCGAAAAACACCCGCCCAATTTGGTTATTGAGGTGCACGGTGTGGGCTATGAAGTTGAAGCCCCGATGTCCACTTTTTATCATCTGCCTGAATTAAATCAAGAAATAAAATTATTGACCCATCTGATCATCCGAGAGGACGCACATATTTTGTTTGGATTTGGCACAGAAGCCGAGCGACAAATGTTTCGCACCCTGATCCGAGTCAATGGGGTGGGACCCAAGTTAGCCTTGAGTATTTTGTCTGCGATGGAGTTGGAAACTTTTATCTATTGTGTACAGCAAGGAGATTTGGCGAAGTTGATCAAAATCCCCGGCGTGGGCAAGAAAACTGCGGAACGTTTGGTGATAGAAACTCGCGACCGGTTGGCACAAACAACTGTTCAATCAACAAATTTTGCTCGTCAGTCCTTAACTCAAGGTGTCACTGGTGCTGCGGAGGATGCTGTGAGCGCGTTGGTCGCGTTGGGTTATAAACTTCAAGAAGCCAGTCAATTGGTCAATGCGGTCAAGGAAGATGGTTTAAGCAGTGAGGTTTTAATCCGTCGCGCCTTGCAGAAAGCGTTATAGCAGTCGTTCTCATTATGGAAAAATTCTACTATGATGTCAGATGTATGGAGATCGTAGGGTGTATAAGCAAAGCGTCATAAACTTTTGTTATTTCAATATTTTTTGGTGCTACTTGCTCAACCCTAATTTATTTTAGGAAATGCTGATGCCTACTCAAATTGTTTTAGAAGACCAATTGATTCAACAAGCAATTGCAATCAGTGGTATCAATAGCCCACAAATTTTAATCGAAAAGATAGTGCAAGATTTTATTCACCAAGCCGCCCCCCCAGTACCTCAAGAAATAACATTGCGAGACTGGCTAAACAAACCGGCAATGGGACAGCGCACTCGTAAAGAAATAGATCAGCAACTTGAACAAGAAAGAAATCATTGGGAAGTGGAATGAAGCTATTTTTAGATGCTAACATCATCATTTACTGGGTTGAAAGTGCTGAACCCCACTATTCCAAATGTGTTACGATGCTACGAAATCTTTGTTCGCGCTATCCTGAAGCTCAATTTGCCGCTTCTCGATTAAGTTTTTTAGAATGTCGAGTGAAACCGTTAAGGGATAAAAATTTCCAACTGCTTTCCAAGTATGACCAATTTTTTCACGCCAAGGATTTACAAATTATTGAATTAACATCTCATGTGATTGACATTGCAACGGAATTACGAAGTCAATCGGGGTTGCGCACACCGGATGCTTTGCAAGTAGCCTGTGCTTTGTCGCTATCTCTTGATCATGACATCATTTTTGTCACAGGGGATATTAGAATAAAAAATATTCAAGGATTATCTATTAGTTATATATAGTGGATAGCTCGTAGGGTGTATAAGCAAAGCGTCATAAACTTTTGTTATTTCGACATCTTTCTGATACCGACGAGAATGAGCCATGTTCTTAAATTTGGAAGTTTATTTAACAGAGACCCAAAAAGCAATCTTGTATAGAACCGATTTGAAATCTTTAATACCAAGTGAAACAGGTCTATAACCCA
>DYNO01000122.1 GCA_020721025.1 Thiomargarita sp.
AATAGAAACAGCTTAATCTACATGGCTTAAAGATGTCAAATCGGTTCTATAATTGAATTGAGACAAATGTTTTACACAGTACAATCGACAGAAAGAGGAAAAGCATGAAATTAAGTCATCTTGCCGTATTTACCATGAGCCTATTTGCTGCGACACACGTTGTTGCAGACGAAAGTGCAGAACCCACAAAATCTATGGCAGCCACCACAACTCCTGCTGCAACACCTACCACCCCTGCGTCAACTCCTGAATTGAGTAAAGAAGATAAACTCAGTTACAGCGTCGGATTCAACGTTGGTAAGAGCTTGAAACAACAAGATATTAAAGTCAATGTTGATCTGTTGACCAAGGGTATCAAGGAATCTTTGACTGCCCAAGCCACCCCGCTGTTGACCGCAGAACAAGTGAGTCAAACGTTGCAAGATTTTCAAAAAGAACGCTTGGCGAAACAAGTTGAAGAATTCAAAAAGAAAACTGAAACCAATACCAAATCAGGTCAGGATTTCTTAGAACAAAATAAGAAAAACGAAGGGGTGGTGGTGCTCGCCAGTGGTTTGCAATACAAGGTGTTGAAATCTGGTGCGGAAGGTGGCAAGAAGCCGAAATCCTCCGATACCGTCACAACCCATTATAAGGGAACGTTGCTGGATGGGACGGAATTTGACAGTTCTTACAAGCGCGGCGAACCGACTTCATTTCCCGTGGAAGGGGTGATTTCGGGTTGGACGGAAGCCTTGCAACTGATGAAACCGGGTGATAAATGGCAATTATTTGTTCCCCCTGAATTGGCTTATGGCGCGCGCGGTACTCCCGATGGCAAAATTGGTCCAAATCAAACGTTAGTCTTTGAAGTGGAACTGATTTCTGTCGCGGATGCCAAGGAAGCTGAAAAAGCAGAAGGTCAGGCGGGAGAAACAACAAAAACTGAGAAACCGGAATAAATTGGCTATGCGTACGGATTCTCATGTTAGACTGATCAGTTTAGACAAACTGCAAGTATTGGGTTAAGATTTTCTGAAAAATTACTGTCAATCCGTGATCATTTCAAAAAAAACCGTTCTAAGCGATTAATTTTCAAATAAGTATCTCTCTTAATTGCAGCGGACGTGACAGATTTACGTTTTTATTTCGTTTAAGTGGGTGGCAGATATTTAACAGTTTGGCTCGTGGTCGAACATCATTTGATTCACCACAAATTTTCTTCGGTATCGCTGAAACGATATTTCAATTCACTGTGGAGCATTTTATGAAAAAACATTTATTACCTGCGTTAATTTCTCTCGCATTTCTCAGCCCTTTCGCAATGGCAGAACAAGCTGATCACGGTACTCCTCCCCCCCCACCTCCCGCTGCAACAATGGACAGCATGACTCCGCCAATGACAGGAATGACGGGCATGACAGGGATGACGGGCATGAGTGGACAAGCGGATTATGATGCGATGATGCAAAAACGCATGGAACAGCGCAAAGAAATGCAAGCATTGTGGCAGAAAATTCAAGAAGCCAAAACTCCTGAAGAACGCCAAAAGTTGATGGAAGAACAACGCAAAATGGCGCAAAGCCACCATGAAGCCATGCGCAAAGAAATGCAAGACGATATGCCGCCCCCATGGGCTTATGGACCGCCGCCGGGCTATGGTCGTATGGGAGGAGGCAGACCACAGATGAATATGGATCATGGCGACATGGACGGAGTGCCACCGATGATGCGCCCGCGCCCCCGCATGATGAATGATGGCGGTTGTAGAGCGATGGAAACCGGTTCAGAATTTCAACAACACCAAGCCACGATGAAAAAACACATGGAAAATATCGAAAAATTGCTCGAAAAAATTGCGGATTCCTTAGCCAAACAGAAATAGTCCCGTCCACTTTAAATCGCAGGAAATGTTCATCTGATGCGTTTTCTGCGATTGATTTTCACTTCAGTTACAATTACTTATGCGAGAATATCTCACTGCGAAAGGAACATGGGTGCGTGGTTTCTTCATGCTCATTTTTTTCGCCATCGTGTATTATCTACTTTCCCTACTGATTGCAGCCATTGCACTGTTTCAATTTGGCTCACTGCTATTCACTGGCAAACTCAACCTCTTTCTGCTCACTTTTGGGCGTAGTTTAAGTTTATATTCTCAACAAGTTATCAGTTTTCTCACCTATAATAGCGAACAAAAACCTTTTCCATTTACTGAGTGGCCCCGTTAATTCTCATCAAAAATGAATTGAGCAAAATATGAAATTTGAACGGGATAACTTCTCTCATGACCATAAATATTTTATCTAGTTTTAAGCAATCCAACTTCGCAAAATGACGATATGGCAGATTTTATTAAATAAAACAAACGGTTCCTCGTTCCAATGCGCCGCGTTGGAATGCAGCCCAGACGCTCCAGCGTCACGCGCTATGATTTTTAACTGATTGCTTTTTATCATCTTGATGAAAAATTGCTCCTCGATTGATAATCAACAGAGGGATACAAATCGTTGAACTCATCAAATTTGAACCGGTGACGCGGAGCGTCCGGGCTGCATTCCAACGCGGCGCATTGGAACGAGTAACTTTTTGTTTTGTTTAATAAAGAACTATCGCATCGTCTTGTGTCAAAATTCCTTACGTCAATGGCTTTGCGCCGGCGCATGGGAACGAGAAAAAATCAACAAGTTAAAAACATCTCCCTAATTTACCAACTCATTGATATTAAAATAATTCTTTAGCGAACTTTTTGTAATGAAAACTATCATACTCGCCAGCAATAATCGTGGAAAAATCAGCGAATTTAATCAATTAGTTGCCGAATTTGGCTTGCATGTAGTGCCACAATCAGAATTTAACCTGCCCAGCGTCGCAGAAACAGGTTTAAGTTTTGTTGAAAATGCGTTGATCAAGGCAAGATTTGCTGCACAACATACTGGATTGCCCGCATTGGCAGATGATTCGGGGCTTGAAGTGGAGGCATTGCAAGGCGCGCCGGGCATTTATTCAGCACGATTTGCGGGAGAAGAGGCAACCGACGCGGAAAATAACCAATTATTGCTCGAAAAATTAGCCGATATTCCCGAATCGCAACGAACGGCTCGTTATCACTGTGTGATTGTCTTGCTGCGTCACGCTACTGATCCTACACCGTTGATTTGTCAAGGAACGTGGACAGGTTCGATTACTTTGACACTGCGCGGCACGCTGGGTTTTGGTTATGATCCCTGTTTTTATGTGCCAACTCATCAATGTACCGCTGCTGAATTGCCCACCGAAATTAAAAATCGAATCAGTCATCGTGCCTTGGCATTTCAACAATTTACCTCAGCATGGCAGCAAATTTTGCAAAATGAACCGCCATTCAAACGTTAGCCGGCGAAATATCTGCTCACGATTTTACTGTTAAAATAAAAAATGTTACGTGCCCTCTACTCACTGCTCCTCTATCTTGCTCTCCCATTGATTTTACTGCGTTTATTTTGGCGTGGCTGCAAAATGCGAGAGTATTGGCAACGATGGCATGAACGTTTCGGTTTTATCACGGTGCCGCACGGTTGTATTTGGATACACGCGGTTTCTGTGGGCGAGTTTCAAGCCGCTATCCCATTGATTCAACAAATAAAACAGCGTTATCCCCAACATGCAATCCTCGTCACGACCATGACAGTCACCGGATCGCAACGGGTGCAACAAGTATTCGCAGACAAGGTTTATCATGTTTATTTACCCTACGATATTCCTGACGCAGTGGGGCGATTTCTACAGCGGGTGCAACCTAAGTTATTGATTTTGATGGAAACAGAATTGTGGTTTAACCTACTCTATCATTGTCATCAACGCCACATTCCCGTGATTTTAGCCAATGCCCGGCTATCGGAACGTTCCGCGCGCGGTTATCAGAAAATTGCGCCCATCACCAGAAAAATTCTCAGTTACATCAATCACATCGCAGCACAAACTTCCCAAGATGCCCAACGTTTTATCCATTTAGGCATGAATCCCGAAAAAATTCACATTATCGGCAATCTCAAATTCGATGCCACCCTGCCTGAGAATATCTGGATTCAAGCACAACAACTGCGTCAATCGCTCGGCAATGCGCGTCCCATTTGGATAGCTGCCAGCACCCACGATGAGGAAGAAGTGCAAGTTTTGGCGGCTTTTGCAGCAATCACTCGGCAATTGCCCGAAACATTATTAATTCTCGTACCCCGCCATCCGGAACGTTTCAACAAAGTGGCAAATTTATGTGAAAAATCAGGCTATTCCATTGTCAAACGCAGTGAGAACGCGCTCTGTCATTCAGCGACAAAAATTTATTTAGGCGATACGATGGGCGAACTTATCTTGTTGTATGCTGTGAGTGATGTTGCATTTGTGGGGGGAAGTTTGGTGACGGTAGGAGGACATAATATGCTGGAAGCCGCAGCAGTGGGCATACCGGTTATTTTTGGCACGCATATCTTTAATTTTGCTGAAATTGGACGCAACTTACTTGCAATTCATGCTGCCCGCCAAGTTGAAAATACGACTGAATTAGCCGCTGCGGTGGTTGATTATTTAACTCATCCAGAATTGCGTAAACAGGTGGGACAACGTGGTTTAGAATTTATGCAGCAAAATCAAGGAACTTTGGCGAGATTACTTCATCTGATCGAAAATGAATTTTAACCTTGCCATCGGTTGATCAATGACAGAAGTGTTTTCAACTGATTGATTGACAAGCGATGGTAAAAAAGCCGTTCACAAAATTTACTACGAAGAGGAAGGTTCATCACACCGGGTAAGATAAACTCGGGCGGCTTCATCTTCTGGATTGATTGCTAAGACTTTTTCAAAACTTTGCCGAGCCATATCCAATTCTTGCCCATGATAATAAACGCACCCCTCCTCAAAATCGTTTAAAGTTTGCGATTTTAATTCAATCAGATGCAGCGGGTCTCCGTCAAATACTTCATACACGGTTACCGGCTCAGTTTTTCCTTTCACCGTGACCCGATCAATTACTCGGATATTGTATTGCGAAATGTCTTCCAGTTTTTGATACGTTTGATCGGTAATCAACAGCGCAGTACCATAAATTTTAGTCAACCCTTCAATTCTCGCTGCCAAATTCACCGCGTCAGAAATCACCGTACCATCCATACGATTCGGACCGCCAACGGTGCCCAACATCAGGGGTCCCGTGTTTAAACCGATCCCAATTCTAATCAATTGATAATGCGCCTCTTTGAGCAATTCATTGTATTCCACCAAGCCCCGCAACATTTCAATCGCACCACGCACCGCATCGTCCGGACTGCTGGGGAACAATGCCATAATCGCATCGCCGATATATTTGTCAACAAAACCATGATGTTGTCCGATAATCGGTTCCATCTGTCCCAAATAAATATTAATAAAGTCAAAGTTTTCTTGTGGAGTCATTTTTTCTGACATTGCGGTAAAGCCCCGAATATCTGAGAACAAAATTGTCATTTCTCGTTCCACATGATCGCCCAACTGCACTTCCAGCACGCTTTCTTTATCCAATAATTTCAAGAACTCACGGGGCACAAAGCGTTCATAAGCCTTGTTTAATTCATATAGTTCAGTGGTGAATTTTGCCCGCGCCGCTTCCACTTCTTCAGGCGTTTTGCAGCGTTCTAAATAAACTATTGCAGCTTTATCGTGTGGATTCACTTCGACTATTTTTTCAAAGAGTTGCTGGGCTTTTTTATATTCTTTTTCATGATAAGCAAGACAAGCTTCTTCAAAATCGGCGGTGGTTTGTAATTTTAAAGCCAAGGTTTGGGGCGCGTCCGCGTCAAATAATTCATAAACAATCACGGATTCTTTTTTGCCCTTCAAGTGTACCCGATCCACCATGCGAATTTTATATTTATCAGGATGTTGCAACTTGTTGAGCGTGTGTTCAGTGATTAATAACGATGTCCCATACGTTTTGCTTAAATCTTCAATCCGCGCCGCGACACTGACTGCATCGGCAATCACCGTACCATCCATGCGATTTTTTCCCCCTACTGTCCCCAGCATCAATAATCCGGTGTTCACGCCAATGACGATAGAAATCGAGGGATAACCAGCTTCATGCAGTAATTCATTGTATTCTATTAATTTTCTGAGCATCGCGAGACAGGCATTGAGCGCGTCGTCGGGACTGGTGGGAAATAATGCCATAATGCCATCGCCGATGTATTTATCAACAAAACCATGATGTTGTCCGATAATCGGTTCCATTTGACCGAGATAAATATTAATAAAATCAAATTTTTCCTCTGGAGTCATATTTTCAGATAATTCACTGAAACCGCGAATATCTGAAAACATCACGGTCATTTCCCGTTCCACCAAGTCGCCCAGTTGCAATTCCATTACGCTGTCTCGCCCCAGAAATTTTAAAAATTCTTGCGGCACAAAGCGACGATATGCGTCATTAAGCTGTTGAATTTGTTGATGATGTGTTTGTTCAAATTCGGTCAATTTGCGACTTAAAACCGCGACTTGGGCTTCTTGTACCTGTAATTTATGCCGACAAGTTTGCAAGGCGATTTGGGCGTGAATCCGCATCAACAGTTCTTCTGCTTGATAGGGTTTAACAATGAAATCGCTAAATCCTAGTGTAAAATCAATCGGTTCGTCGAGTTGTTTGATGAGGATGATGGGAATATCTTGATAATGCACTTGCATTTTGCAGTGACGTACAAATTCAAAGTGACATTGTTCGCCGATAGCAAAATCGAGTAAGATCAAATGAGGACGCTGTGCCTCAAGATGTTTCATCGCATCTTCTTTATGAGTCACAACAATCACTTGAAAATGATGTGAGGACAGCAATTCGCACAATGGATTCACATCGTGAGGCTTATCATCTACAATGAGAATTGTCTGAGATTGTTGCAAGGTCATGTTCAGCGTTTAACAGGCGGGATATCGACGGTCGGCTAGTGACTTGTAGGTGCGATTTTAACAAAAATTACTGTTTAAATCACAGAATTTGATATAAGACACGGAATTAGTTTTAAGACGGGCGATATTTGGCTGTTGTTATGGATTTTTAACCTAATCTTTAATTTTTACTCTTGACATGATTAACCTTTGAGGTTAAAATTAGTCTGGCAATTACAAATGACATTTGAACGTGAGAATTTTTACAAGTCGATGGTCACTGATACCGAAAAAAGATTGCCAAATCAAGAAGTCTGGCAAGATGTTTACTACGTGCAATATCAAGATTGTCACTGGTATATGAAGTTTATGGCAAACGAAGACGGATTTTACTTGGTATCGTTTAAGAAAAATTTTAGGCAACTCTCATGAGGTGTTGAAAAAACACCGTATCGAACCGTATCGAATATGACACACTGCACTATTTGTCAACAAGGAATTCTCATCAGGGAAACTCGTCCACAAATCTATACTTATCAGGAATATACGATAACCATAGATCAGCCCGGTGACTACTGCAATCACTGCGGCGAGGGCATTTTGAATGGTGAGGATTTACGAGCAACCGAAAAACAACTCAATGATTTTCAAGCTAAAGTTGAGGGTTTACTCACGTCTCAAGAAATTAGACAGATTCGTAAACGCTTGAAACTGACGCAAAAACAAGCGGCTGAAATTTTTGGCGGCGGCGTGAATGCCTTCAGTCGCTATGAACGGGGCGAGGTGAGACCGATCAAGGCGGTAAATCACTTGCTGAGAATTTTGGATAAACATCCTGAGTTACTGAATGAGTTGGAAACAGCATCTAAATAGATGATTTTTGCCAAAATTCGGAAAATTCAGCTTGTAGATTGTAACAGTTCGAGAGTGACGCAGTTCAAATCTTATGTTCAATTTATTCAGATTGTTAGCGTTCTGATTTTTAGATGTTTCAATCCAATCAATTGAATAACATTGCAACTGCGTACTTCCTATTCAAACTGGGTTGAGAGGCGACAAAGCCGTTGGTATTTCCACCGCGACAAATTGCACTGGTTTTATCCGAGCCAACCGGGCAATAATTTGTTTATCATTTAAATCAAATGGTTGTTGTCCATACAATGCCGCTTCCAATTTCTTCAACGCAATCGCCAATTCCGCATCCTGATCTTGAATTTCACGCGCCAAACTGTGTAGCGCAACATGACGGGGCATTCCCCAATGTTGATGGATAACTGTTTGAATCAATTGCTGCATTTCCCTCACCTGCTCGGTTGCCTGCATCTGGCGTGCAAATTCTGTAAAACTCAGCCTTGCCACCGGAGCTTGATATACAACAAGTTGCATTTTCTCCCGTCGTATCCGCCACCACGCAATACCCAACGCACTGAGCGACAATCCCAACAACCCATACTGCACGATATCAAAACGCACCATTTCTGTGACTATTTGCTGCTGGGTTGTAGGTTGCATCAGAGCAGTTGTCGGTAATGCTGCGGTGACAAGGTTCGGATTTTCAACCACTTTTAACGTTTGTGCGGGAAGTTCTGCCCAACGTATCAGCCGTTTTTCTATATCCCACCAACTGATGCGAAGTGCAGGTAATTGAATTATCCCAGCTTTCAACGGAATCAGGCTGAATGTTTGCGTCACCGTGCTGACGGGAGTTTTATGATCTGCTTGAAATTTGCGCTCCGTTTCTGGTTTGGGACTACGCACTCGAAATTCGTCATTACCCGTCATCATTGTTTCCAATTGCGGCAACGGTTGCGCGCCCACGCCTTCCGCCGTCAACACCAAGGTTCGCACCAACGGTACGCCAACACTGATTTCTTTATCCACCGCAGTTTCCCAATGTTGCGAGAGGGTGACATTTTTCGCCGGGAGCCAAGGTTGTTGCGATGGAGCTTGTACGTCTAAATTGACTGGATTACTCGTCAGGGTGAATGGGCGAAAATTGGTGCTGAAATTAAAGAAATCATTGCTGGCTTTGCTGCGTTTATCCAGTTTCAACCCTTTGATTTTTGACGGGTCTAAATCCCATTTGCCCAAATTGGTCGGCGTGAGCAAGTACACCACGTCGGTGACCATCACTGGTTTGCCGTCGATTTGCTGTTGTTGAGTTGTGGTCAATTCGCTCAATGGCTCTAAAATCAGATGATTCGATGGCGGAATGGCTTGTAAATCACTCAAATTGCCATGATGATAAAAGCGCATGGTGTAATATATTGGCTCATAAAGAGACGGATTTGGATTAGAAACAAAGGCTTCTAATTTGGCACTGTCACCACGAGTTTGACTGCCCTGATTGACGATCAAAGTTTGTGGTTGAGTTTGCAGCACACCAGCGGTTGTTTGTAATGAAATCGCCGGGACGGTTAACTGCCCGCTTTGTTGTGGTTCAATCTGATAAGTCCATGTAATTTGACTCGAAGATTGACCATTCACATAACGCGACGCGGTGGATTTTTGACTGCTTAAAATTTCAAAACTCCCTTGTAATGCAGTGATATCCGGTTCAGCGGTAGGTTGGGCATTATCTGATGCTGATTGGGTCAAGGTGATTTGCAAATGAACTGTTTCGCCTTGATTGATTTCATGTTCTTCTAAAGTTGCTTGTAATTGAGGGGCAGCAAACGCGGGAGAAACCGTCAATAAAAAATAAATTAACAGGAATTTATACATAGTATTTACATCGTCGCGGATAAAGGGAAAATAATCAAATCAGGTTAGCTCAATTACCAATAGCTCGGACAGTTTTCTACAACTACTTATGAAAATCAACATGTTATAGTTATTTCGCCAATTCGATAACTGATTGAAATTAAAATATAATTTTGGAACTGTCCGAACTGTATGAATTACGTTTTATTTAACATTACAATAGCCAGACCTAATAATGCCAGACCGGTCGGATATTTCCACAACCAACGAATTGCATCATCGGTGCGATAACGTCCATAAACATTGGTAATTGCGACAGGAATGAAGATAACTAGGGTAATTTTGAGCAGGAAGGTTGCCCAATTTTCCCCACCGCCTAAAAACAACAAGGTGTATAATCCGCCAATGGTATAGAACCGATTTGAAATCTTTAATACCAAGTGAAACAGGTCTATAACCCAAAAAGTATTGACAGGTAAAGCATATCACATTAGAATCCTCGCCATGACTTAAATGTAACCTGTCTGAGGAAGTTAGCCATGTTATTGGCACATAAAATTGAACT
>DYNO01000123.1 GCA_020721025.1 Thiomargarita sp.
ATACTGATTTACTTGCCGAATATCAACAGTGCTACAAAATCACTGACATCATGCCTATCAATTCCGTTGGCATTGTGACCGGTCAAGACAAAGAAACCATTGCTTTTGATCAAAAAACCGCAAAACAATTGGCACAGAAACATTCTTTAGCTGAAAATGTCGTTAAACCTATTTTATACCGCCCGTTTGACAAAAATTACATCGTTTATGATGATAGTGTGGTGACTCGCTCTCGCAAGGAAGTCATGCAGCATCTGTGGTTAGGTGAGAATCTAGGACTCATTACCGTTCGCAGAATGCTACGTGATCGACCATGTAATTATTTTATGGTGACAGATCAAATAATTATCAATGGTGTTATCCGTTCAGATAATCAAAGCATTGATTCGCTGTTTCCTCTTTATCTTTACCCTTCAAAGAGCGACGAGTTCATCAACGGCAATGGTAACGGGAATGGACGCAAGAAAGCGATTGAACGTAAACCAAATTTTTCCGATGAATTTATCACTGAGCTTGAAACTCGCTTGAATTTAAGTTTCATCTCGGAAGGCAGGGGCGATTTCGAGAAAACAATCAGTGCATTAGATGTGTTTCACTATATTTACGCGGTGTTTCACAGTCCCACGTATCGAACCCGCTATGCTGAATTTTTGAAAATGGATTTTCCACGCCTGCCACTGACGCAAAACAGCCTGTTATTTAAACAACTCAGTGAGTTAGGTGAACAACTGGTCAGTATTCATTTAATGAATGCTCATCTCGAAAGCGATTGCTGTTTTCCAATCAAGAGCAGCAATGTCGTTGAAAAGATTGAATATAAAAATAATCGAGTGTACATCAACAAAACGCAGTATTTTGATAACGTCGAATTGAATGTTTGGGAATTCCACATCGGCGGCTATCAAGTCTGTCAAAAGTGGTTGAAGGATAGAAAAGGTAGGATGCTCGACTACGATGATTGTAAACACTATTTGTACATTTTAGCTGCATTAAAGCAAACTCAAATGTTGATGCAACAAGTTGAAGATATTTTAATTTTTCCCGTTTAAGTCTAAAATCACCTTGATTCGGATTCACAGAATAAATTCGCATCCTGTGAATCCTGACAGTGAAAACAACGAGTTGATAAAATTTAATTCATCATCGCCGCGGGCATTCGCTCCGTCAAATGTTGTTCAACAATGGCTAATTCACCAGAGTTTAACAAGCGATCAATGTCCAAAATAATCACCATTTTTTCGTTGACCGTCGCTAATCCACGAATGAATTTCATGCTAATCACACTACCGAAATCTGGGGGAGGTTTGATTTCATTTTCAGCAACATCATAGACATCCGACACGGCATCGACCACAATTCCCATAATCCGTTCGCGCGAGCCTGACACGACCTTGACCACCACGACGACGGTCGTTTGCCCATAATCCAAGCGGTCAAGACTAAAACGCAGGCGCAAATCAATAATGGGGACAATGGTGCCGCGCAAATTAATCACCCCGCGAATATAATCCGGCGTGTTAGGAATCGGAGTCACCTTACTCCAACCTTTAATTTCTTGCACTCGCAAAATGTCCACTGCATATTCTTCCGTCGCTAAAACGAAAGTAAGATACTTATTTGTCATGCTATTATGTTCAATTCCGTTCATCTCATTTCTCGCTTGAGTTGCCATCGTTCCCTAATTCTTTGATTATCAGCTATATTGTCATCGTTGCAACATGGGATGAGGATATTATCGAATGGTGACGGGTCAAGTAATTGGTGCGATGGTGGAATAGTTGAATAATCCCGGCGACATCCAAAATTAACGCGACATTGCCATCTCCGAGAATGGTGGCACCTGAAACGCCTTGTATTTGTTTGTAATTACTTTCCAAACTTTTAATCACGATTTGTTGTTGCGATAACAATTCATCCACAAACAACCCGATTTTCTGTCCATCGCCTTCGACAATCACCAATAACCCTTCTTCTAACTTCGTCGTGGTGGCAGGAATATCAAATAATTCATAGAGCCGCAAAATTGGAATATATTCATCCCGCAATTTATACACTTCCGCCCTGCCCGCCAACGCATTGACATATTTAGGATTCACGCGCAGCGATTCGATAATTGACAACAACGATAGAATATAAATATCATGTCCAATACGCACCAATTGTCCATCCAAAATCGCCAAGGTCAACGGCAACCGAATGTTAAATGTGCTGCCCTTACCGCGCTTTGATTTCACGTCAATGGTGCCGCCCAAGGCGCGAATGTTGCGTCGCACCACGTCCATGCCCACGCCCCGCCCAGACAAATCACTCACTTGCGTCGCAGTCGAAAGTCCGGGATGAAAAATCAATTCATATAATTGTTCTTCGGTCAGATTTTCTTCGCTATGAATCAAGCCTAAATTGCGCGCTTTCTGTAATACTTTATCCGTGTCAATGCCTGCACCATCATCACTGATTTGAATAATAATACTGCCACTTTGATGAAACGCGTGCAATTTCAACATTCCTACTTCAGGCTTACCGGCGGCAAGACGTTGTGCCGGCATTTCTATTCCGTGATCTAGGGCATTGCGCACCAAGTGCACCAGTGGATCACTCATTTTTTCCAAAACAGTTTTGTCTAATTCTGTGTGTTCTCCCGACAGTTTTAATTCAACTTTTTTGCCCAGTTGACTGCTCAAATCATGCACCAGCCGCGGGAAACGATTAAATGAAAATCCTATCGGTAACATTCGGATACGCATCACACTTTCTTGCAATTCTCGCGTATTTCGTTCTAATTGTGCCAAGCCATCTCGCAATTGAATAATACGTGCAGCATCAAAACTTTGTCCCACTTGATCCAACATCGACTGCGTGATAACCAATTCACCCACCATATTGATCAATGCGTCGATTTTGTCGATCCCAACACGAATTGAACTGGTTTCACTGTTATGTTGTTGCCCGGTATTTGATAAATTATTTTTTTCACTACTGCTTTCTTTTATTTGAACTTTAGCGGGCGAAGTTGCCAAAACTGACGCATTTTCTTCCTGAATAGTGACAACAGGCGAACTTTCTATTTTGAGCGAATCTTGGGGCGGTGTTGGAATTTGCTCATGCACCGTAGCTGCGACAACTTGCGGCGGTTCCGAGGCGACTAGGGGTGGAATTTCCACAGTGGCTATGGTCGGGCGACCGTCTGGTTCGGGCGGAGTCGATTCGGTCACACCTCCCGAAAGTTCCGACGCGGGCGGACGATCTGAAACGGGAACAGATTCCGAAGTCAGGGTAATTTTTAAATCACAATCGCCTTCGACCCATTCAAAAATTTCTTGAATTTCATTAAGTTCTGCCGAACTGCACAGGTTCAATTCCCACGCGAGATAACAATTTTCTGCCACTAATTCTTTGAAATCCGGCAGGTTTCGAGTATCGACAGTGACGGTTAATTCGCCTAAATTACTCAATTCACGAAATAAATTCAGCGGATCGTTGCCCGTTTTCAGCAGGGAAGGATAGGGCTTGAAGTGAATATTCCAAATTTTTTGCGAATTGGTCACCACAGGCAAGGAAGGCGGAGGAGGTGGTTCAGCAGGCGTTGCCGCGACAGGGGATACTTCTGGGGATGTAGTTTTAATCTCTTGATTTTTCTTGAGAACAGCTTCGAGTTGATGTTGACATGCTTCAACTTCTTTGATAATCAAGGTTTTCTCACCTTGCAAACTGCCCAGCATCATGCGCAATACATCGACAGAATTGAGCAATAGATCAATTAGATGCTGCGTGACGACGTGTTGCCCGTTGCGCATTTCGTCTAATAAGGTTTCTGCGACATGGGCGAAAGTCACCACACGATCAAATTTGAAAATCCCCGCGCCTCCCTTGATGGAGTGAACCACACGAAAAATACTGTTGGTGATTTCCTTGTCCATCGTCCCAACTTCCAAATCTAATAAAATAGATTCCATATTGTCGAGACCTTCATAACTCTCTTCATAAAAGAGTTGTTGGACTTCTGTCATATCTATCGCCATAATCCATCGCTCACTTTTAGGGTTAGCAATTCAATGCCCCAGCACTTTTCTCACCGCGGCAAGTAATTTATCAGGGTTAAAAGGTTTTAAAATCCAACCGGTTGCTCCTACGCTTCTTGCCTGTTGTTTTTTTTCAGGATCAGTTTCTGTCGTCAGTAAGAGAATCGGTTTGTATCGGTAGTTGGGTAAGGCACGGAGTTCACGTACCAATGACAGACCATCCAGCAAGGGCATGTTTACATCAGTAATGACGAGATCGAACTGATGTTGTCTTGCCAATTCCAACGCCTGCTCACCGTCCCCTGCTTGCATCACTTCATGATTGGCTTCGGCAAGCGTGAAAGAGAGCATTCTACGCATAGAAACGGAATCATCGCTAATCAGTATGTATGCCATGTTGATGCCACGTAATTACTTAAGGAAACAACCACCTCGCATTTTTGTCACTTGTTCGCTCTTAAATCCTAGATTAAGCACAAGTGGTAGTTGGACATGATTGTAGCAGAATTTGGTCTTACTTTGTGATGGTCGTGTCTAATTCTAACCACTTGGTGAGTAACGACCGCACGTTTTGCATCCCGGTAACTAAATTGCGTTCAATCTCTGCCATCGTCAATTCAATCGGACATCGCCCCGCAGCTTCATTGGCAACCACCGCACAGGCAGCATAACATAGCCCCAATTCTCGCGCCAACGCAGCTTCAGGCATCGCGGTCATCCCGACAATATCGCACCCATCTCGTGCCATCCGATTGATTTCCGCAATAGTTTCTAAACGAGGACCTTGGGTTACGCCATACACGCCATGATTGTAGGTCTGACACTCGACTTGGCGCGCCGCGTGAATCAATTGTTGCCGTAAATCTTCGCAATAAGGATGAGTAAAATCAATGTGGGTAACTTCGGTTAAATTGTCAGAAAAAAAGCTCGATTCCCGTCCCCAAGTATAATCAATCAGTTGATCTGGAATCACCAAATCACCCGGACGCATGGTTTCCAAAATACTGCCCACCGCTGCCACTGCGACGATATGGGTTACGCCTAACTCCTTCAATCCCCAAATGTTAGCACGATAATTGATTTTATGGGGGGGCAAGGTGTGATTACTGCCATGACGGGCGAGAAAAATCACCGATTTGCCATCATATAAACCAAATACCGCTGCTGCCGAAGGTTCGCCAAAAGGTGTTTGGATGGTTTGTTGATGAGAAATTTCTAAGCCGGGCAACGCGGTTAATCCCGTTCCTCCAATGATTGCCACTCCTGTCATAAGCCATTCACCGCATAAATACCGGCAACATGACGCAATTGTCCTTGATAATCCATTCCATAGCCAAAAACGTAGCGATTGGGCACTTGTAGCGCACAAAAATCCGCTTGTTGTAAGCCTGGACGACTGGGTAATTGTTTTTCCACCAGAACAGCAGTTAGCACTTCACGCGCTTTCGCTTGATGACAGTATTCAACAATCGCTTTTAGCGTCAATCCCTCGTCTAAAATATCGTCAATAATCAACACACTCCGGTCTTTGAGTGATACACTGGGTTGTTTAATCCAATGCAATTCCCCGCCCTGAGTTGCCCCACGATAACGCGTTGCATGAATATAATCCATTTCCAGCGGCATGTTTAAACGGGGCAGCAATTGCCCAGCCGTGACCAATCCCCCCAGCATCACGCCTAGGCATACCGGGTATTTGGTATGCAAACGTTGGTGGATATCCACTGCCATGTCGTCCAATGCAAGCTGAATTTCTCGCTCACTGTGCAGTAAATCGGCTTTATTTAAAATATTTTGAATGGTGACACTATCAGTTATTGTGGTCATACCCGTTCCGAGAAGTAGAAATATTGCGCGTATTATACCTAGAAATGTCAGAATTTTGTCAAATCAGAATATCTGAAATTGTCTGAATCAGAATTCACAGAATTATAGAATTGTAGAATTGACAGAATGAATGCCAACAAAACCGTGCGACTTCCAGCCAGATTCTAAAAATTGCGTATCATTAAGATTCCCACGATTGCCCCACTTCAAGTAAAATGTCTGCCAATTGACATCAAGAAATTTGAGTCAAAATCCATCAATCTATCGGTTTAAAAAAATTCACAATGAGGTTAATGATGGTGAATCCAAAATATCAAGCGTTGTTTGAGCCGTTCACCTTTCCCAATGGTGTTGCTATTAAGAATCGGTTGATATTAGCTCCCATGACTCATTGTTCTAGTCACTCTGATGGCACGGTGTCCGAACAAGAATTGCGCTATTATCGAAGTCGAGTGCAGGGGCTGGGCATGGCGATTACTGCGGCTGCGTCCGTCGCGTTGGATGGTAAGGGATTTAACCAACAATTTGGCGTGCATGATGATGCGATGTTGCCGGGTTTAAAAATTTTGGCAGATACTCTCCATCAACAGGATACTTTAGCCATTTTACAAATTCATCACGGGGGCAGAATGTCGCCTCCGGAATTGGTGCCCGACGGTAAAATTTACAGTGCCAGTGCTATTCCCGCGTCGCGTAAAGGGTCTCCCACTCCGCTGGAAATGACGGAAGCACATATTTTACAAACAGTTCAAGCCTTTGGCGATGCAACTCGCCGGGCAATTCAAGCCGGTTTCGATGGAGTTGAACTGCATGGGGCAAATACTTATTTATTGCAACAATTCTTTTCACCCCATTCTAATCGTCGCACAGATCATTGGGGGGTGATGTGCAGCAACGAATGACATTCCCATTGGCGGTGATTGATGCGGTAAAAGCAACAGTCAAAACTCATGCATCACGCCCTTTTATCGTCGGATATCGGTTTTCACCAGAGGAAGTTGAAAATCCTGGCATTAGCATTGAGGATTCATTATTGTTTGCAGACGGGTTGGCAAAGCAAGGTCTCGATTATCTTCATGTTTCAAGCAATCAATTTTGGGGTGGATCGTTGCGGGATGCATCGGATAGAACGTCGCGGGCGGTGCGAATTCAAGAAGTTGTGGGGCAGCGCATTCCGGTTGTGGGTGTAGGTTCACTGCACACTCCCGATGAGGTTCTCAATGCTTTCAATTCTGGAGTGCCATTATTGGCTTTAGGGCGGGAATTGGTGGTTGAACCGCAGTGGGTGAGCAAACTGCAAGCCGATGAGATTTCTCAAATTCGTACTACATTGCGCGAGACTGACCAAGAAGCATTGGAAATTCCTGACGGGCTCTGGCAGATGATTCTCCACATACCGGGTTGGTTTCCTGTCGTCAAGTAAAATTAAGTGCTCCGTCCTGTATTGAATAGAAGTTACGCAGTTGAGATATGGCATGGTTGCGACTTGATCCAGATTATGGGTGTGTTCCTAATTCAATAAGACATAGGAGTTACACATTTGAGATGCTAACTTGTTGATCAAAAATATACAAATTCAAATTTGTGCTCCGAAGACACTAACTGATTGAATTAGGTCTAAGTTGTATTTTGAACTGCGTAACTTCTATTGAAAATAAAAAAGATTTTAAGAACGACGCAGTTCAAATGTTTTCAACATAGCGTGACGATTCGATGATTGCATAAGGTCACTTGAGAAAACGCATAACGTTTGGAATTTATTGAAGTTTGAACTGCGTCACGAGACGTATTTAATCCACTTCTTCTGGTTTTACCCCTGCCAATGCGGTCGGTAAGAACAGGAAGGGTAAAACTCGCAAGCCAAGCACAGTCAAGAAAAATGTGACACCGATGCCACCGATTCCCAACATAATTTCCCAAACACTGGGCGCGTAAGCGTGCACACCCTTGTCAAAGAAACTCGAAGCTACAATTTCCATGTTCGGAAAAATCTCCAATGGATAGGCTTGTCCGCCAATAATCAAGACGTATAGCAGCGAAAATCCGCCCACAACTGCACTGAATGTCGCAGTCAGAATACCTTGCATGGTTTTGCCGACGACAGGATGATAGACTAAGATCAATGGGATAATGGTACCGACCAGCAGGTATCCAACCCACAGTAAAAAGGTATAAATTCCCCCATTTACCAGCATGAACAGGGCAATATCTCGTTGTTCTGTGATGTATAAATTGGTGAGAAAATATACGGTGACGAGGTAAAATACCGCAACGGTAAAAATCCCGAATAAATTTTTAGGACGTTCCAAAAATCCGACCCCAAGACGACGGTTTGCCCAAATACAGCTCGCAATGAGCACTAAAATGAAAATCGCCATTCCCAATTCTAACGACATCGCAATAAATAAGGGTGCTAAAATTGCCGTGTCGTAGGCTTCACGAGCGACCAAGAAGCCAAAAATCGAGCCGGTGCCGGTGGTGAGGATAAAACGACCCGTGAATGCAATGAGTCCCATCGGGTGATAGTAGCGTTGTAGGCTGCGATCCATCATCACCCATAAATAAACTGTGACGACCACGATGAAGCCATTGTATAAAAAGATATTCCATGCGAAGACCGAATTAAAATTGTAACTGGTCATCGCGACGATGATGCGGTCGGGATGTCCCAAATCTAACACGAGAATCGACAAGCCGCCCACCAGTAAAGTTACTGATAATAAAGCCGATAATCGCGCCAGTGGGTGATAGTAGGCTTTGCGAAACACTGAGCCAATGGAAGCAACGTTTAACACACCAGAGGCAGAAAGAATGAGAAATATTGCAAAGATATGCGGCATTCCCCAAACGATTTGATTATCCATTCCCGTAATGATGTGCCCGTGATGTTCCATCATAAAAAATGCAAGCGCGCCCACCCCAATCAGTCCTAACAGCATCGTGAGTAAGAGATAAAATCCCGGACTGTTACCTTCGATTTCACGAAACGCAAGATGTTTCATATCAATTCTCCTTTGATTTGTGATTTAAATCCCATGATAACGCACCTCGGGTTGCAGTTTCAGATTGTCGCGTAATGCTGTGCTTTGAATTTGTTTTAATTTTTTTGAAATTTCACTGTTAGGATCATTCATATCGCCAAAGGTCATGGCTTGTTTTTGACAGGCGGCAACGCAGGCGGGACGTTCTCCCTGATCAACCCGATGCACACACAAAGTACATGCTTCCACCGTCCCCTTACCGCGTGGCGAATAGGATTTTTGCTCGGTCACGGCTTCATGCACAAATGAACGGGCTTTATACGGGCACGCCATCATGCAGTAACGACAACCGATACACAAATGCTTATCAACCAATACGATACCATCAGCGCGTTTAAACGAAGCCCCCGTCGGACAAACATCTCGACAAGGCGGGTTAGCACAGTGTTGACACATCATCGGCAAGGAATGAGTTTTTCCCGTTTGCTTATGACGGAGATCAACTTTATGTATCCATTGAGCCTGCACTTCTGGACGTTCGCCGTGCCCTTCCAAACCATGTTCTTGATTACACGCATCCACACAGTCCGTACAATTTTCATCACATTGCGTTGTATCTATCAACAAACCCCAACGTACTTGCGAAGTAACCGATTCTTCAAGTGGTTTTGCCGTTGACACCTGATACAGCAACATTCCAGAAGTTAGGGCAACTCCTCCAAGCGCAGTCGTCTTGAGGAAGTCACGCCGGGGTAAGGTGGGTAAATTTTCCTCGCTCATCGTTCTCTCCGGTAATTTAAGAAACTTAATTATATTATTATATGCTAATAGAGTTTGCAAAACAAAAAATGCTGAACTTTTTAAATTTCACTCATCGCAATCATTTCACCCAAATCGTCAAAATCAGATCGAAATCAAATATTCAAAAACGATTTCAAATAAAATAAATACTTTCTTGTTACCAGATGCCAGCGTCACGAATTAGAACGACAATTTTATAAAATTTTAAAGCTATCTGGAGCATTGCAACTCCGAAAATCAATAAAAAATACGATTTGCATTGAGCGACCTTAACATTTTCAAAATAAAATCAATAGGATTTAACTTTTAGCTCTAACAATTTGGTGAATTCTGATAAAATGAAAGGACGCAGCAAACGAACCAGTCATCAGAGACAATCAAAGGCTATTTAAGCCGTCAGACAAATGGCGAATCTGGTTATCAATAGGAAAAAACCGTCGGTAACGTCGGCAAATAACAAGGATTATTTTAAAATGAATTA
>DYNO01000124.1 GCA_020721025.1 Thiomargarita sp.
CATGATGTTGTTTTCCATTTTTATTTTATTATTTCAACGGATTGCTAATTATCCCAAACCATCTCAACCTTTTTAATGCGTTTACCCGGCAGATGATGATTATAATGCAGTATAATAATGCTTGAAAGTGAGGCTTTGCCATGTCACTTCGTTGATTTTCTTAAGATATCTTAAAAGCAGATTAAGACACTAAGTTTCTGAATTAGTGGTAAAATTAATGTAAATAACTTTCAAAACGTTGTCTGTCGTTAATCAACTGCGTAAAAATACAAATTGGGTTGGAAAAATTGGTACGTCCCTTGTATTTTGACCAACAAGCCCATATAACTTCACTTCTTGCAATCTAAAGCCATAGATAGCTTATCACTTCTTTTCTTCATTCACTAAGGAGCTTCATAATGAGCGTATTAGTAGGACGTAAATTCCCTGATTTCTGCGTACCTGCGGTATTGGCGGACGGTTCCATTGTCGATAATTTCTCACTTTCCGCGACCATCAAGGATAAAGCCGGCGTAGTGTTTTTCTATCCGCTTGATTTTACTTTCGTGTGTCCTACTGAACTGATTGCTTTTGACAAACGTATTGACGAATTTAAAAAGCGTAATGTAGAAGTGGTTGGCGTGTCGATTGATTCTCATTACACTCACAATGCTTGGCGCAATACGCCCGTTGATAAAGGCGGCATTGGTCCGGTGCGTTACACCTTAGCTGCGGATTTAACTCATGAAATTGCCAAATCCTACGGCATTGAAACTCCAGACGGCGCGGTGGCATATCGGGCAACCTTCTTGATCAACAAGGCGGGAATGGTCGTACACCAAGTGGTTAATGATTTACCGTTGGGACGAGATGTCGATGAATTATTGCGTATGGTTGATGCCATGAATTTCCATGAAGAACACGGCGAAGTTTGCCCAGCGGGTTGGAAAGAAGGCGAAGCCGGTATGAAAGATAATCCAAGTGGTGTCGCAGATTACTTGTCGAAATTTGCTGCTAAGTTGTAATTCTTATTGTATTAATCGTATTAATAGGGTGGGCACTCGTCCACCTTAAAATTTCCCTCATCTTGCCTCAAATTATGATATACTTTTGTATTCAATCCGTTAGTTTCACTCCACTCAATTTTCATGCTGCTGAACATCTCGCCAACTGATTTTGAAGAAAACTGTCTGCGCCCTTGTTTTGAACCAACGGTGAGCAGATTAAATTTCAAATCAATGGATTGATCCATTTTGATGGCATAATAAGATAAAACGCAGTTGACAAAACATGAGCGATTCAATTATTGTTGACGGCAATTTTTACGCATGAGCTCGCGAGCTCGGCAACTTAATTCAGTTTTTGATCAGATTACACGAGGTAAGATTTCATGGGTGATGATAGAAGAAAGGTCGGCGATGATAGATTGCTATATTGTTCATTTTGTGGCAAAAGCCAACACGAAGTGCGCAAACTCATTGCAGGTCCGTCGGTTTTTATTTGTGACGAATGTGTGGAATTGTGCAATGACATTATTCGTGAAGAAGTGCATGATCATGCTCAAGAAAACCACGCACGGGCATTGCCCACGCCCCGTGAAATTTTTGCGCGCCTTAATGAATATGTGATTGGTCAAGAACAAGCGAAAAAGGTATTATCCGTCGCAGTTTATAATCACTACAAGCGCATGGAAAGCAATGCGAATAAAAAGTCCGAAGTTGAAATTTCAAAAAGCAACGTGTTATTAATTGGACCCACGGGCAGCGGTAAGACCTTGTTAGCAGAGACTTTGGCGCGTTTGCTCAATGTACCGTTCACCATCGCCGATGCCACCACATTGACTGAAGCGGGCTATGTTGGTGAAGATGTTGAAAATATTATTCTCAAATTGTTGCAAAAATGTGACTATGACGTGACCAAGGCGCAAACCGGAATTGTCTATATTGATGAAATTGATAAAATTTCTCGCAAATCGGACAACCCATCGATCACCCGTGATGTGTCTGGTGAAGGCGTGCAACAAGCCCTATTGAAACTGATTGAAGGTACAATCGCTTCCGTCCCTCCTCAAGGTGGCAGAAAACATCCCCAGCAAGAATTTCTACAAGTTGATACCCGCAATATTTTATTCGTCTGTGGCGGCGCGTTTGCCGGCTTGGAAAAAGTGGTATTGGCGCGTACTGAAAAAAGTGGTATTGGTTTCTCTGCGGATGTCAAAACCAAGGATGAACAACATATCAATGAGTTACTGCAACTGGTGGAGCCGGAAGATTTAATTCGCTACGGCTTAATTCCTGAATTTGTCGGACGTTTGCCCGTTGCTGCGACTTTGCGTGAATTGAATGAAGAACAATTGATGTCGATTTTGAACGAACCCAAAAATGCGCTGACTAAACAATATACTTACTTATTCATGATGGAAGGCGTGGAATTAGAATTTCGCCCCGAAGCCCTACGTTTAGTCGCACATAAAGCGATGGAACGCAACACGGGAGCGCGGGGCTTGCGGTCGATTTTGGAACAAGCTCTACTAGATACGATGTATGATTTGCCATCTATGGAAAATGTAGTGAAAGTGGTGGTCGATGAAAATGTAATTGCTCACGGTTCTAAGCCGCTGATTTTATACAAAAATATTGAGAAGCAGTTGGCGCAAAAACAGGGATAAAAAACTTCATCTGAGCTCAAACCTGTCAGGTTTCAGAAATCTGGCAGGTTTAAAATAATCACAGTTCAGCTTCTTGATTTCACTTCGCAAGTAATATCTGGGTTTTCTGTTGTGCTACAAAGGGTTGCATGTCAGGACGCATTTGTAGCACTGTTTGAAAGTCCTGTTCCGCCTCAATTTCACGATGCAATAATAACCGCACCACCCCTCGATTCACATACGGCAAATAAAACTGAGCATCCAAAGTCAATGCTTGCGTAAAATCCTGTTCTGCCTTGAAATATTCCCCCGCTTCCCGCCAAACCATGCCACGTTCATTGTAACTCGCTGGATCATTTGGATTTAATTGCAATGCCTGATCAAAATCCGCAACAGCGGCGGCAATATTTCCCATCTCCGCATACAACTTGCCACGATTGAAAAAAGCCAAATAATTCTGATTATTCAATAAAATAGCTTTTTCATAATCCGCCAATGCCCGCTCAAATTGCTGTGACATCGCATGTAAATGAGCCCGCTGTAAATAGGCTTCCGTATATTGCGGTTGCAACTCAAGCGCGCGATTAAAATCAATCATCGCCTCCGACAATTCCCCCAAAGTTTGCAACACACCGCCCCGCTGTAATCGTGCTGCGGCATCATTGGGCGACAATTCCAAAACTTTGTGATATTCTGTCAAAGCACTGCGTAAATTTCCTACATCTCTCAACAAGTTACCGCGATTAAAATGTGCATTAATCAAGATTTGATAAGCCAACTGAATCGTCTTGCTATAATCATCAAATGCCCCCTGCACATCTCCCTGTCGAGCTTTCGCAAAGGCTTGACGAAAATGATCTTCTGCTGTAGTGTGCTGAGGAATCATGAGCGCAAGGTTACTTTTTTCATTGCCTGCTGCTGTGGGTATAAAAAACGGGCATATTTATCTAAAACGCCATTGACAAATTTATAACTCTCTGTCGCACCAAACTTTTTCGCCAACTCAATGCCTTCATTCAAAACCACGCGAAATGGCACGTCTTGACAATAACGTAACTCGTAGCCACCGATGTATAAAATGGCGCGTTCTATCGGATCAAGCTGTTCAAGCTCGCGGTCTAAAAAAGGCAATAATTGCTTATGCAACTCATTGATAGTCGCGGGAATGTTATGCAACAAAAGTTCAAAATAGGCGATATCCACCTTTTTCATGTCTTGTTCTTGCATAAAATACGCTTCAATCGTGGGAATATCGTGTTCCGCTAATTGCCATTGATACAATGCTTGCAATACCCGTTCGCGAGCTTTGGTGCGGGCAGCGGGGGAAAATTTTGGAGTCATGTACGTCTGATTTCTACGTGAAGTGAAAAGATTTCCCTGGGATTAAGCATCAGTTCCATTTAACTTACTGAATAAATTTAACATTTCAATCACAGACAATGCAGCATCCGCGCCCTTATTGCCTGCCTTTGTCCCAGCGCGTTCAATGGCTTGTTCAATATTATCAACCGTTAATACGCCAAATCCGACAGGAATGCTATATTGCAGCGACACTTGCGCTAATCCCTTGGTACATTCATTGGCAACATAATCAAAATGCGGCGTACCTCCACGAATGACCGCGCCTAACGCAATGATTGCCGTGTATTTTTGACTGGCAGCAACCCGTTGAGCAATCAAGGGTAATTCAAATGCACCGGGAACGCGTAGCACAGTAATTTGTGATTCTGACACGCCATGCCGCTGTAATATGTCCAACGCCCCTTTTAACAAACTTTCAGTGATGAAGCTATTGAATCGACTGAGAATAATCGCGTACTTGGCAGCATTTGCCGCAGTAAAATCGCCTTCGATATAATTTATCATGATGGAATTCATTTTTTAGATTTTCTGAACCGGTAACTTGATGATTCAGAAAATCTTTTGTGAGAGAAAAATAGAGTTATCCCAATTTTTGCTTTAACAGTTCATTGACTACGTTGGGATTGGCTTTTCCTTGCGACACCTTCATCACTTGCCCCACAAAGAAGCCGAATAATTTATCCTTGCCCGCGCGATAATCTGCCAGTTGCTTCGGATTATTCGCCATCACTTCGTCAATAACTTTTTCAATCGCGGCGGTATCGGTAACTTGCACAAGTCCTTGTTTCTCAATGATATAATCGGCATCGCCTTCGCCATCCCACATCGCTTCAAATACTTGTTTCGCAATTTTGCCAGAAATCGTGTTATCCGTGATGCGTCGCAACATGCCCGCCATCAACGCAGAACCAATGGGAGAGTTGACGATATCAAGATTGTTTTTATTCAACATGCCCAATAAATCGCCCATGACCCAGTTGGCACATAATTTCGGATCGCTGCCAGAGGCTTTTACAACCTCTTCATAATAATCGGCTAAATCTCGACTGCTGGTCAATACGCCGGCATCATACAACGATAGTTCATAGTGCTTCATGAAGCGTTGTTTTTTATCATCGGGCAATTCCGGCAATTCCGCGCGCACTTGCTGTAAAAATTCTGGCTCAATCACCAATGGCAATAAATCCGGATCGGGAAAATAGCGATAATCATTTGCCTCTTCCTTCGAGCGCATCGACCGAGTTTCATTTTTATCAGCATCATACAAACGCGTTTCTTGCACCACCGAGCCGCCATTTTCTAAAATCTCAATTTGCCGCTCAATTTCGATATTGATGGCTTTTTCGACAAATCGGAACGAATTGAGATTTTTTAACTCTGCGCGGGTGCCAAGTTTACTTTCGCCCTTGCGACGCACCGAAACGTTAGCATCACAGCGAAATGAACCTTCTTGCATATTACCGTCGCAGATTTCCAAGTAGCGCACCAGCGAATGAATTTTTTTCATGTACGCCACCGCTTCTTTTGCCGAGCGCATGTCGGGTTCAGACACGATTTCTAATAACGGCGTGCCTGCACGGTTTAAATCGATGCCGCTGAGTCCGTGAAAATCTTCGTGTAGCGATTTGCCTGCGTCTTCTTCCAGATGCGCCCGTGTGATGCCAATGGTTTTTTCTTGGTCATCCAGTTCAATTTGAATCTGTCCTTTTTGGACGACGGGCAGTTCATATTGGCTGATTTGGTAGCCCTTGGGCAAATCGGGGTAAAAATAATTTTTTCGAGCAAAAACTGAACGGGGAGAAACAGTTGCGCCAACCGCTAAACCAAATTTACATGCCATACTCACCGCGGCTTGATTCAACACGGGCAACACGCCGGGCAACCCTAAATCTATGGCACAGGCTTGAGTATTGGGGGATGCACCGTAGGCAGTTGCTGCGCCGGAGAAAATTTTGCTTTGGGTGGCAAGTTGGGCATGAATTTCTAATCCGATGACCGCTTCCCATGACATGATCGATAATCCTCTGTGTTTTCAATCTGATGTTGAATAGATTTTACTAAGTTTTAGGTTGTTTGTCACTTGTTGAGAGTGCTGTAAACGCGAGTGGTCTTAAATTGTTAGGGAGTAAAATGTTTTAATCTAAAAAATTGGTTTAGGCATGATGTGAATAATGTTTTTCTACCTAACGATTAAGATTCACAAGATTTGGCACTGAGGGGGTATCTTTTTCAATTTAACCCATTTTTTATCGCAACGGGCTAGGTAGTTACAAAAATTGAGATTATAATCGGTTTTGATTCACAAAAGGTTGAGGCATGAAATCGGATGAATCCTATTTTAAAACTGATTAACGTTTTGATAAAATGCTCATTTCTCATCAATCCCGCGTTCATACCTAACTTACTTCAAAAAATGGCAAGAAATTCAGTCATACTACACATTTCTGGGCGTTACCTAGTTTCAATCTTATTTTCAACAAAAGATAAAATACGATTCAAACTTTATTATCTGGTTTTAAGCAATAAAACTTTACAAAATGACAATTATGGTAAATTTTTATCAAATAAAACAAATAGTTCCTCGTTCCAATGCGCCGCGTTGGAATGCCGTCCAGACGCGCCAGCGTCACGAGTGATGATTTCTAACTGATTGCTTTTTGATGAAAAATTGTTGTTGCCCCGTTGGAATGAAGAGATGAATACAAATTGTTGAACTCGTAGAATTTGAACCAGTGACGCTGGCGCGTTTGGACGGCATTCCCACGCCAGCGCATGGGAACGAGAAAAATGGAAAGCGAAATACAGATGGTTGAACTCATCAAATTTGAACCGGTGACGTGGAGCGTCTGGGCTGCATTCCAACGCGGAGCATTGGAACGAGAATCTCTTTTAAGATTAGAAAGTTATTATTTAAAACCATGAGCTATTATTGAAAATTAAATTTGAACTGCATAATTCCTATAAAATAATCGTGGCTTGAACATTTTTTATAATCATCAGTGAAATCAAGCTATTAAAAATATTGATTCGATTTACCAACGAGTTGAAGTCTTAATGCAATTTTAAAACTGTCTAAACGATTGCAATCCATCAGTTTAAAATTAATTTTAAATAAATTCAATAAGTTAATTTGTTGCATTTATTTTGAAAAAATCGGTAAAACATGATAATTTACTCCTAACGTTTCAATTTAGCTAACTATCTTATTATAAAGGTAAAAGTATGAGTGCTATCCCATCTGAAGGAACCTTGTTGATTGTTGATGACACGCCGGAAAATGTAAAAGTTTTGTTTAAGTTTCTGACAGATGCAGGTTTTAAGGTACTGGTTGCACAAGATGGTGAAGACGGGATTCGCAAAGCAGAACATGCCATGCCCGATTTGGTGTTGTTAGACGTGATGATGCCGCGAATGAATGGGTTTGAAGTGTGTCAAATTTTTAAAACACGGGATAAATTAAAAGCAATTCCGGTGATTTTTATGACCGCGTTGACCGATACGGTTGATAAAGTCAGGGGATTTGATGTCGGCGCGGCGGATTATATTACCAAACCCATTCAGCAGGAAGAAGTGTTGGCACGAGTGACCGCGCACCTCAGATTGTACAAGTTACAACGGCAATTTCAGTATAAAAACAATGATTTGCAAGAACGTGCTGAGCAGTTGCAATCTGAAATTCGTCATCGTAAAGAAGTACAAATGTCGTTAGAAACTGCTAACTTGGTGCTCGCACAACGCACGGTTGAATTGCAAAAACGTACTCAAGAATTGGAGCAGCGCAATATGGAGTTAGACGCATTTGCTCACACGGTCGCGCATGATTTGAAAAATCCGCTCAGTGGTGTGATTGGATTAAGTGAAATTTTGTTGGAAAAATGCACGCCGGATAAGCCGATGGATGCAAAATCATTGGATCGCTTGCAAAAAATTAATGATGCGGCGATGCAAATTTTGGGAATCATTAACGCAATTCTGTTGCTGGCGGGCGTGTCACGACATAAATCGGTCGAGTTGGATAGCGTTGATATGAACTCATTGGTACAACAAGTGATCAATACGCGATTGAGTACATTGATCAAGCAGTATCGTGCTACGATTGTATTGCCGGAAACACTACCTGTCGCGCGCGGCTATACCCCTTGGATAGAGGAAGTGTGGGTAAATTATCTCACCAATGCCATGAAGTATGGTGGAGAAATTCCCCATTTAGAAATTAGTGCAGAAGTTCTCCCTAACAATGTAATCAAGTATCGTATTCAGGATAATGGTTCTGGTATTGCCGTTGAGCAACAAAATCAACTGTTTACCCCATTTACCCGGTTACATACGGAACGTGCTGACGGGCATGGTTTAGGTTTGTCTATCGTGAAACAAATTGTTGAAAAATTAGGTGGTTGCGTTGGAGTTGAAAGTCAATTGGGACAAGGAAGTTTATTTTATTTTACGCTACCAAATTGAATTTTAAGTAAAGTTGGTCAAATTTGAGTTTTTTACTACTTTAGGATAGGAGGTTTTCATGTATTATCGTATTCAAAACACACTCAATCTATTGCCTAAATTGCTCGGATGGGGTTTGGCAATTTCGTTATTATTCAGTATGATGACTGCTTCCGCAGCGACGAATCGAGTTGGCGGATTTGGCACTCGAAGTTATGTCGGGACTGAACCGATGAACTACCTGATTGCGGGAATTTTGATCAATGTCAGTCCAAAAAAAGTTGTTATTCGGGCTTCGAGCTTGGACGGCGTGTTGAATCCCAAATTGGTAGTGAAGACTTATCCTCAAGGAACAACCATTTACGCCAATAATGATTGGATGGCGGGAACTTCGGTGACAGAATTACAACAGCGCAATTGGGCACCAGCCGGGAAGGCAGATGCTGCGTTGATTGCCACTTTGAATCCTGGGCTTTATACGGTGGAAGTGATGCCTGAAACGGTTGCTGGCGTGGGAATTGTGGAAATTTACGAATTGGATGGGGTGGGAACGGTGAAATTGGGGGGAATAAGCACACGTAGTCGCATAGATGGCAATTCAGTCAACAATCTAATTGCGGGGGTCTGGATTCAAGGCGAACCTAAATATTTGATTGCACGGGCTGTCAGTGTTGATGGCGTTTTTAATCCCAAGTTGGATATCAAGAGTTATCCCAGTGCAACCTTGTTGTATAGCAATAATGATTGGGGGTCTGGCGCAAGTGCCACAGAGTTACAACAAATCAAGTGGAATCCGCCGGGTGCGAAAGATGCTGCATTAAGTGTGGTGCTTAATCCGGGATTGTACACGGTAGAAGTCAGTCCTCAAGATGGTGTGGCGGGTGTGGGATTGGTGGAATTGTATGAACATCCGATTTATCCGGGCAATGGGGAAACTGCGCCTACGACGACTCCAACAACTCCAACGACTCCAACGACTCCAACGACTCCAACGACTCCGACAGAACCTGCTGAATTTTCAGGAATCGTTGCGGCTCATAACGAATGGCGTAGCAAAGTAGGGGTTGCTGGTCTCACATGGTCAAGCACGTTGGCAACGTATGCACAACAGTGGGCGAATACCTTGCAAGCTCAGAATTGTGCCATGCAACATCGCGATAATAACCAATATGGTGAAAATTTGTATTGGTCTTCCGGCTCAAGTCCTACGCCGAAGTCTGTGGTTGATTCGTGGGCAAGCGAAATTGCCAATTATACTTATGCTACAAATACTTGTGCAACTGGGAAGGTGTGCGGACATTACACGCAAGTGGTGTGGAAAGATACAAAAGAAGTGGGTTGTGGAAAAGCCAGTTGTGGCAGCGCACAAATTTGGGTATGTAACTATAATCCAGCAGGTAATTGGTACGGACAGAAGCCGTATTGAAAAATCTTAGGAGTTACGCAGTTCAGTTTTATTCAAAATTTTTCAGATAGTTGAATAAAATCAATAATGTTTCCACTGCGTAACTTCTCATTTTCTCTCATTTAGGAGTTACACAGTTCAAATTTAATTTCCAATAGATGCGACAGATTTTTTAAATAAAACAAATAGTTCCTTGTTCCCATGCTCCGCGGAATGCAGCCCAGACGCTCCGCGTCACCGGTTCAAATTTGATGAGTTCAACGAT